>DAOVXW010000095.1 GCA_030635945.1 Dehalococcoidia bacterium | reverse complement strand
AGGCCGCTGTAATCATTAATAACGGCTTGCACATTTCTTCTGAATCCTTCGGGGCATTCGTAGAATGAGTAACCTGTTTTGCCGTTAATATAGCCAACATCATCAATATTAATGGCCATAACCGCTTTATCCAACTCGTGCCCATAACGCTTTAAATAATCCATCTCACCGCCAGCGGTGTAGTTGTCTTCACCATTAAAGGCTACTATTTCAATTCCTATGTCACCTTGATAGTCAACTAGCATTTCAGCTAGAAGCAACTGTACCGTTATGCCAGCCGCATCATCAGTGGCACCTGGCGTTGTCTCTTTGGCGTCTAAATGAGCGCAGATGATGATTTTCTTCATGGCGCCAATGTTTTTACGGCTGATTACGCTGCTTGCCTGTGCCGGGATGCGCCGAGCCTTTGTCTTTAGATGGAAGACCCGGCCATTTCTTGACGCTATCTCCGTGCCAATTATGTCCCTGCAATATACCGATGGTATATTAAAATCACCGTCCTCTATAACCGGGAAAGGGTATAAATTGCCAACCATATCAAGGTCCTTACCGGTGGCGGTGATTATAGCCGCCGGCCGTTTGGCTTCCAGGAGTGAGTAGATATTCTGGTGTCGTTCTGGATTGTAGAAAACGAAGTTCTTGGGCATCAGTTGCTCGGCGGTGAGAGAGTCTTTCATCAAGAGGAGCTTACCGGTACAGTTGATGAATTGCAGTTCCTCAATAGTAGAGACGGTAACCAGTTCATTGGTAACATCACATCCCGCAGAATAGGGGCTGATAAATACTTCAAATGGGGTTTCCTCGCACACCAGTGAAGCCTCGCCAATCTCATGATCCAGGCAGGCAAAGGGAGTGGTATCAACCGCATAGCCCCACTGCCCTATGGTATCGGCGATAAAATCAGTCGCAGCGCGGTTTCCTGGCGAACCGGTGCGCCTGTTCGGTTCTACAGCACAAAGGGTTTCAACGTATGTTTTTGCTTTTCGCAGATGGTCGTTAGATTTCATGCTTAATTTAAGGTCTCTTTTGGCCGCAACTATAGCAATAGCCTCTGTGCACACAGATGACACCGCCGCACTCAAGGCACGTCCATCGCTTCTTCTCATTGTCAACGAAAGCATTCAAGCCGATACTTTTGATATTTTCGAGGTTTTCTATCATGCTCATTGCATATTTGGTTCTGTATCTTTTATCCAATTGTTTCAGCCTTTTGCAGGGGAACTTATCACATTCAAAGCAAAACTTGGATTGGTTTTTCTCAATTACTTCACAGTTTCTTATGATGCAATTAATACAACCCGGTGCATTGACATCTCCGTGGCAACCAGGGCATTTTCTCTTTTCTCTTAGATAGCCGAGGCAAATGCCGCAATTCATACCGCACGGGGCAATAAGCCGAGCCTCTGGTGTTGATGCTTTATACATGCTTTATAGCCGGCAGCCGGAGTTCTTGAATGCCCGCCGGCCAATATTATATCTCTATAAGGTTGACAAAGCCAGTCGAATAATGTAATATATGAACATATGAGCATAGAGGGAATAGCTTGATGGATGAACTGGAAAAGACAAGGATATATCGTTTTCATGCCGAGTTCTGCCAGTGCCTTGCCGATGCCAGCCGCCTGATGATTATTGCCGAGTTGGAGAACGGCGAGTTGACGGTGGGGGAACTGGACCACCGCTTGAGGCTGCCGCAGACAAGTGCATTAAAGCACCTGGCTTTAATGAGGGGAAGGGGCCTGGTTAAGGCGCGGCGTGAGGGCGTGAATATTTACTACGCTTTATCCGACCCCCGCATCTACCAGGCGATAAAGTTGATGCGGCAGGTGCAGATAGAACAGGCTGACGACCGTCTCAGCCTGGCCCGGAAGAGTGCCAAGCTACGGTAGTAAGGCCATCCTGGAAGGGCTTTGATAACCGAATCATGTATATCGTTGCCACAGGAGGTGGAAATTGCCAAATTATGAATATGAATGCCGGAAATGCCGGCATCACTTTGAGATGCACCGGGCTATCTTTGCGAAAGATGAAGAGATAGAGTGCCCTGAATGTGGCTTTCAGTACCCCCGGCGGCTGTACTCGGCGTTCAATAACGCCGGAACCCAAGGCTGCTCCCCGGAGAATCCGGTTTCTAGCTGAGGTCCCCGTTGGTGAGGCCGTGCGCCTCTTCCAGACTTAAATAAATATCCGGGTGGTTTAATGGATACAAGCATAACAGTGGATAAAGAGCTCTGTACGGGCTGCGAGGCGTGTGTGTTGCTTTGCCCCCGGCAACTTCTCTATATAGAGGCAGAATCGGGCACCTGCGGCGCCATCAGGCAGAGCCAGTGCGATAGATTAAAGGGATGCGAACGAGTCTGCCCAACCGGAGCGATCAAAATACACTGATATTTGCAGGCACATACGGTTATTAATAGACCTATGGAAAACCCTTCAAATCCACCCCTGTTACAATCGGAGTATTAAGAGGCCAGGTTGAGAAGCTTGTGCCGTTTACTTTTTATATGCAACATAGATATCGGCTTCCAGCATAACCCCATCCTTGTAATAATGATGCGTGAAGAATATATTCCCTTCACTATCAACTGACGATTCACCGGCAAACTGTGAAATGATCAGTTCCGGTTCCTGCCATTCGCCGTTCATTATTTTTGATCTAAAGATAGCCGGTGAGCCCATATAGATGCTGGTAAACCAAAGCTCGGTACCGCCCTGGCTAAGAGATGGCCAGCCATCAACCTCTGGGCTGTTGATTATCTCAATGTTTACTGGGGATAACCACTCTCCGTCTATGTTCTCGGAAACCCATATGTCGTATTGCCCGGATCCTCCGGCTCTCAAAGAATGGAAGTAGAGCTCCTGGCCGTCTGATGTGATGTGGAGTTCTCCGACCTCATAACCGGGATTAAAATCTGCTATTTGCCAGTTGGTCCATTTCCCATCTTTATACTCTGCAGTGAACCAGTGCATACCCGCGTAACCTGTCCGGACAGTGCAGAACCACATAATACCGTCCTGCACAAATTCGCATCCATCCAGGGCTTGTTTCTCAGGATCCTGCAGCAATACCCTTTCGGGTTCTTGCCACACGCCGCCAACCTTATTTGAAACATAGATCCCTGTAACCCCGTCATCGAGTTGTTCTTGTGCCGGTATATTCGGGTCTGGGGTAAACCACACATAGAATGTATTTCCGTCCGGCATTATAAAGCCGGAGTCCTCCGCGCCAGCCGTGTTTATAGGATAAGGCAGGGGAACGGGTGCTTCATACTCATCGGAATGCAATATTGGGGGGAATAGATCTGTCTCTGGAGTTATTTTTACCTGGCCGGGAGGTATTCTACTTTCTCTGTTGATTGTTTCGGTTGGTTCAACTGCGCATCCACCAGCCAGCATTAAGATTAGTACCGGGATCAACACCACCGGGGTCAATACTCTTCTCATCAATTACTACCTCCCTTAAGACGGGTAGGCATGTCTCGTATGTTCTGTCGCAAGGATAGTATGCTATTTATCCACAATATTGTTCTTGTGGTATTTGCCGGTGCTTTCGCTGATTAATGCCCAACGCCTGCTACTAGACTTAAAGAAGAAGGGGAGCCCCTTTCGGGGCTCCCCTTAGTGTCTAGGCGAATTGTGTTCTTATGCAGCTCGCTGTCGGCGGGCTACCAGCTGCCAGGATACGGCTAGCAGGATTAGACCAGGTAGGCCGAATACCACAAGGCCAAGAAGACCTGACTGTGAAAAATCCTCTCGGATTGAGGCAAAGAAATGTTGGGTGGCAGCAAGCAGTAGTACAACACCTAGTGCT
>DAOVXW010000158.1 GCA_030635945.1 Dehalococcoidia bacterium | reverse complement strand
GCCAGACAGGGAGACTTTTACTCCGAGGAGATGATGCAGCAACTGGCAAATGGTGCCCATCTGAGTGATATGGAAGATGTGCCGGAGGTCAGTAAAAAGCTGTTTGTTACCGCCCACGAGATAGGTACCGACTGGCATGTCAGAATGCAGTCCGCCTTCCAGCGGTATACCGACAACGCCGTCTCCAAGACGGTCAACTTCCCCAGAGACGCAACGAAGGAAGACATTGCAAAGGTTTACGGGATGGCTTATGAGGAAGGCTTGAAAGGGATAACAATTTATCGGGATGGCAGCCGCGAGGGGCAGGTGCTGACAACGGGTAAGGCAGATGCCCCCGCCCAGGTTGCCGTACTCAGCCCCAGGAAGAGGTCGAGGAAAACATCGGGGGTAACAGAGAAGGTAAATACCGGCTGCGGTCATCTGTATGTAACGGTTAATTCAGACGAGCAGGGGATATGCGAGGTTTTCTCTCACCTTGGCAAAGCCGGTGGCTGCGCTTCCGCCCAGCTTGAAGCCATCTGCCGTCTGATTTCTCTGGCTTTAAGGTCAGGGGTGGACGTTACCTCGGTGGTGAAACAGCTTAAAGGCATTCGCTGCCCGTCTATTGCATGGGAGAATGGCAAGTCTGTTCTTTCCTGCGCTGATGCCATCGCCAGCGTTCTGGAAAAACATGCCAGCGTTGATGAAGATAAGACTAATAAAGATACCAAGTCTGTCCAGGACTATGGTCTGGTGAAAAATATCGCCGGGCAGTGCCCGGACTGCGGCAACCTGCTGGTTTACCAGGAGGGTTGCTTTATATGCCCGGGGTGTGGCTATACAAAGTGTTAACAGAAAGGAGGTGATAAATGGCAGGTAGATCAGAAAGGGTGATGATATTTATTGACGGCAGTAATATGTATCATTCGTTGAGGCATTTTTTCAAGAGGACGGGTATAGATATCGGCAAATTCTGCCAGAAGGTACTGGACAAGCGCCGTCTGGTGAGAATCTATTATTATAACGCCAAGGTGGGGCAGAAAGAGGAACCGGAACGCTATCGGGATCAGAAGAAATATTTTGCCGGCGTGGAAGCTATACCCTACACCGAATTGCGGTTGGGGAGGCTGGTATATAACAACTGGCCGGGTAATCCGCCCTATGAAAAGGGAGTGGATATCCAGCTGGCTACCGATATGATAACCCATAGTTTTAAGAACAATTATGATGTCGCCGTCCTGGTGGCGGGTGATAATGATTTCGTTGGCGCACTGCAGGCGGTGAAGGATAACGGCAAGAATGTGGAAGTGGCGCTCTTCGGCAAGGAACGGACATCCATGCAGCTGCGTAATGTAGCCGATAAGGTGGTTACCATAGACGGCCACTTTCTCAGGGGCTGCTGGAAGTAAGTATGGGCTGGGATGGAGCCAGCAAAACCCGGCGGGTAAGGACCAGGCGGGGGCAGCCGTCGCTATCACGTGAGCAGGGAACTATTATAAAGGATTGGGGGGGCAGGCTGCCCATCGCCCTTGTCTATCCTAACTCATACTATATAGGCATGTCCAACCTGGGAGTCCATGCCATTTATAAACTGCTGAACAGCTACAGCGATGTCGTCTGTGAGCGTGTGTTCCGGGATGATAAACCTGCCCATAGCCTGGAATCACGGCGACCACTGGCTGATTTCGCCGTCATCGCTTTTTCAATTTCCTATGAGCTTGACTATTTCAATGTGGTGAACATTCTTAAAGGTAGCGGCATACCGCTTTATGCTGCCGAACGTGATGACCGCCATCCGCTGGTTATTGCCGGTGGTGTCTGCATTACTGCCAATCCGATGCCGCTGGCACCGTTCTTTGACTGCCTGTGTATCGGTGAAGCCGAGCCGATATTGCCGGCGGTGCTTTCGGCGTTATCTCAAGGGAATGGCAAAAGGAAAAATACCCTGGAGGAGCTGGCAAAGCTGCCGGGAGTCTATGTGCCACAGTATCATAGCGGTACGGCTGTTACCCGCCAGTGGGCGCAAAACCTGGATGATTTCATGGTCAGCTCAACCGTGCTGACGCCCGATACGGAACTTGGCAAACTTTATCTTATTGAGGTTGAGCGGGGTTGCAGCTGGGGTTGCCGTTTTTGCCTAGTCAGCAGCGCTTTTTGCCCGATACGCTATCATTCTGTGGATTGCCTGACCGAACAGGCCGAAAAAGGGCTTGAGTACAGAAAACGGCTGGGGTTGGTGGGGCCGGTGGTTTCCGATCATCCGCAGATAAAGGAACTGTTATCCAGATTACGCAGAATGGGAGCCGGTCTTTCGTTGAGCTCGCTGAGAGTCAGCCCGCTTTCGGAAAGAGTGCTCGGTGAGATGGTTGAGGGAGGCATCCGTACGATTACGCTGGCTCCCGAAGCCGGCTCGCAAAGGTTACGGCAGATTATAGGTAAAAAAATCTCAGAGGATGATATTCTAACGGCGGTGGCGAAAGTTGCCGATCGGGGAATAAAAAAGCTCAAGTTGTACTTTATGATCGGGCTGCCCTCGGAGACCGATGACGATATAACACAGATTATAGGCTTGAGCATAAAGTGCAAAGAAATACTGGACAGGGGTGGGGCTGGCAGCCGTCTCAGCCTGAATGTTGCCCCCTTTGTGCCCAAGGCAGGCACTCCCTTCCAATGGCTGCCGATGGCAGACCTACTGGCTCTTAATCGTCGTCTGGCTATGCTTAAAAAGGAGCTGTCACCACAGGGGATTAAAATAAAAAGTGAAAGCATAGCCTGGAGTCATGTACAGGGTGCCCTGGCGCGGGGCGATGAGAAGATGGCTGAAG
>DAOVXW010000144.1 GCA_030635945.1 Dehalococcoidia bacterium | reverse complement strand
GATTATACTGCCGGTATCGCTCAGCATTCTATCTATCTGCGAAATCGGATTGAGCCACTCCCCCCAGATTACATAGTCGAATAGAGGCATCAGGGCGATAAAGGTGATAGGGGCAACCAGCGCCAGCAGGGCAAAACGCCAGCTGTTCTTAAAAAATGTAAAAAACTGGAGCAGGAGATGCCATATGTGCCTGCGTCTGGTCAGGAAGCGGAATAGAGAGCTCAGCAGGCTCCAGATTTCAGCATAGCCTACAGTCAGGAACCAGTGCAATCCTATTACCACGATGGCTAAAGCCCCATTCAGTTTGGCAAGGGCACAAAGGCCAACTGCTACCCCGGACATTACGTATCTCTCTTTCAAATAGAGCCAGAAGGAAGCCAGCATAAGGGTTATACTGAAGACGTCGAGCATGGCTACACCACCCTGGGCGAAGCTGAGGTTTTCTATCGCCACCAGAAAGGTAGCCAGGTAAGCAACCTTTTTGGAAAGGTTGAGTCGGCGGCAGATGAGGTACATAAATATAATGCCGGCGGCACCGAATATAACGGAGAAGAAGCGCCAGCCCAGCGGGTTATCGCCAAAAAGATGCATACCGCCGACTATTATCAGTTTGGCCAGCGGGGGGTGTTCAACGCGGTTGGTGCCGTCACCATCGATGATAAGCCTGCCGTCCTCAATATAGTGTATCTCGTCAAAGAGGGGTTCGTTGGGCTGCATGATGATAGTGAAGTGCAATACCAGAACGACAATCAGCAGCAGAAAAAGACCGCTATACTGCCAGCGGTATAACCAGTTCAGTATTCTATCTAACGTCTCCATGTCCACCAGTTATTCAATAGATAATTCCACATCATTGCTATGATGATGGCTATTACCAGAGAGAATAAATCGTATAATCCGAAGCCGACAGCCAGCAAGTTCATCATACCTATCTGAATAAGCGCACCGACAAGACTTATCAAGTTGAAGTTAAGCAGGCGGCCGATGAGGGCTTTTATTCCCCCTGTATTGCGGTCGGCGAAAGTGTAATAGTTATTCAGGAGAAAGTTGGTTACTATGGATGTCTCTATACTGATGATTATTGCCATGTTGCCTGAAAGGATACTGCCGGTAACTGTATCATCAAGCGGCGTGAAGCCGGCAAACCTGGTAAGCAGCCAGTAAAGCCCGACATTAACAAAAACACCGCTGCCGCCTACCAGGGCGAATTTGATAAATCTTAAAAGCTCGCCGGTGCGCCGCATCAGGCTAAAGATGTGCTTCAGGTAGTCTATCTGCTGACGGGCGTTGAGTTTGCTTTCTCCTTTTTCACGGGTAACAAAGGTAAACGGGACTTCGGTTACATTCTGAAATCTACCAATCATCAGAATCTCAAGCAGTATTTTGAAGCCGGCCGGGTTCAATTGGGCATTGGCAACCACGTCCTTTTTGAATATGAAAAAACCGGACATTGGGTCTTTAACTTTCCGGGTTGCCGGAAGCAGCAGGTGGGCTAAAAATATAGCCCCTCGCGATATCAGCTTTCGGCTGAAGCTCCAGCCCTGGCAGCCGCCACCTTCAATATATCTTGACGCGACGGATATATCGGCGCCTTCCTCAATGGCTTTTATGAGACTGGGTACAACCTCCGGCGGGTGCTGCAGATCGGCATCCATCACGGCTACGATGCTGCCGGCAGCGTGAGACAAGCCGTCAACGACAGCCGAAGCCAATCCCCGTTTGTCCTTGCGAACGATTACACTGACAGGATGCTTGTCTTTCAGTGATTCTGCCAACTCGGCAGTGCCGTCGTTGCTGTTGTCATCGACAAAAACTATCTCGTAGTTATAGCCAGCAAGGGATTTGGCGAGCCTCTGAACCAGCGACGTTATGTTATCGTGCTCGTTATAGGTGGGTATGATAATGGAAGTGGTTTTATTCATAAAACTATTATATGACTATCAACAGTCATTATTTTACCCCTTTATTCTATCACATAAAAAGTTTGGAGTCATCGGTTGAAAATAAGAAATCTAAATTGACTTGGCGTATTTCACGGTGCTATTATTATGCAAAAGCAGGTTATTGAATCACCTGTCAATGTAAAATTATAAGATGTCAGCGCTCAGCGAGCTAAATGAAGAAATAAGGCACTGCCAGAAGTGTGAGCTTGCCCGATACAGGAACCAGGTGGTGCCGGGGGAGGGGGTTGAGAATGCTGATATCATGTTTATTGGTGAAGCCCCCGGCCGAAATGAGGATCAGCAAGGCAGGCCGTTTGTTGGTCCGGCAGGTAAGTTTCTGGACGAGCTGCTGGACTTGATAGATCTGAACCGCCAGCAGATTTATATTGCCAATGTAATCAAGTGCCGTCCTCAGGGAAACCGAGACCCCTTGCCCCAGGAGATAATAACCTGCCGCCCTTGGCTGGAACGTCAGATTGAGCTTATTAATCCGCAGATTATTGTTACCCTGGGACGTTATTCAATGGCTTTATTCTTCCCGCAAAAAAGCATCGGTAAGATTCATGGCACCGCCGAAAAACATGACGATATAATCTATTATGCTATGTACCATCCGGCGGCAGCCCTGCATCAACAAAACCTGCGGGAAACGATAAAGGTTGATATGCTTAAAATACCACAGCTTTTAGCACAGGCGAAGAATATAACTGAAACTGAAAAAAAACAGGAAATAAAACAGATGAATATGTTTGAGGTTTAAGATAAAAATGGCAAAAAACAGACTTAAAATAGTGCCAATAGGCGGGCTGGGTGAAATCGGCAAAAATATGATGGTGATTGAATACGATAAGGACATTATCATTATTGATGCCGGTTTGATGTTCCCTAATGAAGAGATGCTGGGTATTGATCTTGTAATCCCGGATATAACCTATCTGCTGGAGAACCGGGAAAAGATACGCGGTATAGTTATTACCCATGCCCATGAAGACCATATCGGCGCTTTGCCTTATATCCTGCCCCAGCTTAACGTCCCCATATATTGCACCAGG
>DAOVXW010000117.1 GCA_030635945.1 Dehalococcoidia bacterium | reverse complement strand
ATGAACACTCAAGACAATGAACTGGAACTGAAAGCCAAGGCAGCCAGGGCAGCTTCACGCCGTATGGCGTATCTCCCCACGGAAATAAAGAACAGGACGTTAAATAATATCGCCGATGACCTGCTGGCTAAAAGCAAAAATATACTGGCCGCCAATAAACTAGACTATAAAGCAGCAGAGGAATCCGGCATGAACACCGCTATGCTAGACCGTCTGCTGTTAACGGAAGAGCGCCTTAAATCCATGGCGCAGGATGTGATGGCAGTAGCCGCCCTCCCCGACCCTATCGGTGAAGTAATCGAGACGCACATCCTGCCCAATGGTCTGGTAATCAGCAAGAGACGGGTGCCGCTGGGTGTCATCGGTGCTATTTATGAGAGCCGCCCCAACGTTACCATAGATATCTCCAGCCTGTGCCTGAAATCCGGAAATGCTACAATTTTGAGGGGCGGCAAGGAATCGATACATTCCAACAGCGCCCTGGCAGGATTGGTACAGGAGGCTATAGCCAGAGCCGGCGTACCCGATGGAGCCGTCCAGTTCATCGAGAATACCGACCGCAGCCTGGTAAACCAGATGCTTAAAATGGGGAGCTGCATTGACCTCATCGTCCCCCGTGGTGGCGCCGGATTGATAAAGTTCGTTAAAGAAAACGCCGCTATGCCGGTAGTCGCCGGTGGAATCGGCGTTTGCCATACCTATGTGGATAAAAGCGCCGATATGGATAAGGCGGTGGCTATTGCCTTTAATGCCAAGGTACAGCGGCCTACTGTCTGCAATGCCCTGGACAGCCTGCTGGTGCATGAAGATATCGCCAGCAGCTACCTGCCCGACATAGCCACCGAACTTGCCAGAGCCGGGGTGGAGATGCGCTGTGACGAAAAGTCCCTGTCTATTTTGAAACAGATTCCCAACTTGAAGCTGACAACGGCGGCGGATGATGACTGGGGCAAGGAATTCCTGTCACTGTTGATTGCCATAAAAGTGGTATCTTCGCTGGATGAAGCCATAGAGCATATTGATAAATACGGCTCAGGACATTCTGAAGCCATAGTCACCGAGGACCATGATTCGGCAATGCGCTTCCTGAATGAAGTCGATGCCGCCTGCGTCTATGCCAATGCCAGCACCCGCTTTACCGACGGTTCCCAGTTCGGATTGGGAGCAGAGCTTGGCATCAGCACCCAGAAAATGCATGCCCGCGGTCCGATAGGTTTAAAAGAAATAACATCCTATAAATGGGTGATTTTTGGTAGCGTACAGGTTAGGCCTTAAATATTCTAATCTTCCAGAGCCGCCTGCTGGATTTCAAAGAGCTGCCCGATGCCCTTTTCAGCCAGGGATAGTATGGAATCAAGTGTTTCCTTTGAATATGGTTTCGTTTCAGCCGTGCCCTGAACTTCGATGAACTCGCCCTTGCCGGTCATTACCACATTGAAATCAGCCTCGGCATTACAGTCTTCATCATAACACAGGTCAAGCAATATTTTATTGTGAACAATACCGACGCTGACAGCGGCGGCGGCGCTCTTCAGCGGATTTGAGGATATTATCCCCATATTGATAAGGGTCTTTATCGCTTTACACAGGGCAATATACGAACCGGTAATGGCAGCCGTTCTGGTGCTGCCATCAGCCTGTAATACATCGCAATCAACAACCAGCGTCCTCTCCCCCAGTTCGGAAAGGTCGGCTACTGCCCGCAGTGAACGCCCGATAAGGCGCTGTATTTCCTGGCTCCTGCCGGAAACCTTTCCCTTGGAAGAATCACGCGCGGTGCGGGTGACCGTCGCCCGGGGCAGCATGGAATACTCGGCGGTAATCCAACCGGTGCCACTTCCCCTCAGAAAATGAGGCACCCTTTCCTCAACGCTAACCGAACACACCACCCGTGTTTTGCCCATCTCTATCAGCACCGAGCCCTCGGCAAAGCTCTGATAATCCATCGTTATCTGTACCTGCCTCAACTCATCATAGGCGCGCCCATCTATTCTTTTCACTGACAATCTTTCCCTTCGATATTAAATGTATTCAGAGTATAGCATTGTCGGCTTAAGCCAGCAATCGCCAATGCCCTTGAAACAATTCTTTTGTTAGAACAACCTGCCGAGGGTGGAGGGGCTATCATTAACAGGGTAGTGGCGGAGAGAACTGAAGCTGTCAATTCTTACTTTATTTCATTTAATCCAAGCCCAGCAGATACTCTCTCAACCAGGAAAGAGCGGCTTCAGCCGCCGCCTGCTTGTTTTGCTGCCGATTGCCCTGGAAGCTATGCTTGCGGCTGGATGTTCCGACCCTGTGCGACAGCCCAAGATAGAAAAGCCCTGCCGGTTTAGCCTGCGTAGCGCCTCCAGGCCCGGCGATACCGCTGTTCGCCAGGCAAATATCGGCATCAAGTGCCCTCCTTCCGCCATCCGCCATCTCCTCCACCACCTGGGGGCTCACCGCACCATATTTCCTGATGGTCTCTTCCATTGCCCCGGCCAGATTAATCTTTACCTGATTGCCATAAGCCGTAATAGAACCCTTATAATAGCCAGAACTGCCCGGTACATTTGTTATAAGGTGGGATATCAACCCACCGGTAGCGGATTCGACAAGACCCAGGGTCAATCCCTTTCGGTTAAGTAGGTCGCCAACCTCTTGTTCCATACTTTTCATTTCAACTCCATCAGGTGTATAAACACACCAGCTGTAATCATATTGGTAGAGGTGATTGATTTTTCAACACCCTGATGTTATCATTCGTGCTACCGTAGATTATATCGGAATCGGAGATTAAAAAAAACTGGGTATTCTGAATAAATAATTGCTATATACAGGAGGCAGCGATGAAAATAGCATCTTTTACCTGTACTGTAATCGGCTTACTAGGCGCATTAATGGCTGGTTTAACAGCACTGGGAGTATCCCCGGGATTTATTGACTTTGGAATAGGATTTGGGGAAATAGGGATGGATTCTGTCACAGAAGTTATAACCACTGCATTCTGGGGCGGGCTGGCAGTACTGACGTTTCTTGCCGCCATTGCTTTTGGTGTTATTGCAGAAAAGGAATAGTAACAGGCTATTGATTCTCTTGCTACCCAACATTCAGCATGTCAATTCTGGAAAACAAAACTAGAATACGCGTAAGGGTTTACCCGAACGCCGATAGAAATGAAATCGTAAGCCTTATAAGCGGGGTTTTACGTATCAGGATTTCGGCGCCATCGGTAAAGGGTAAAGCCAACAAAGAACTGATGGCTTTCCTCAGCCGGTTGCTTGATACAAGTAAAGATAATATCAGTATCACAAAGGGACATACCGGCAGGAACAAGCTTGTCGTTATTGATGGTTTTAGCCAGGATTCAATATT
>DAOVXW010000159.1 GCA_030635945.1 Dehalococcoidia bacterium | reverse complement strand
GTAGCGTAGCATCGGGATGCGCTCAATGCCCATACCGAAGGCAAAACCGGAATAGACCTCGGGGTCAATATTTACCCTTTCCAGCACCTTCGGGTGCACCATACCAGCACCCAGTATTTCAATCCAGCCGCTATTGCTGCATAAGCGGCAGCCGTCGCCTTTACAGACAGCGCATTCGATAGCCATCTCGACGCCGGGCTCAACAAAGGGGAAGTAGTCACAGCGGAAGCGCACTTTTCTATCCTTGCCGAAAAAACGGCGGGAGAACTCGTATAATGTTCCTTTAAGGTCAGCCATGCTGATATTTTTATCAATGGCAAAGCCTTCAATCTGGTAAAACATGGGGATATGGGTGGCATCAGTAGCTTCATAGCGATATACCTTACCCGGCACCACCACCCTCAACGGTGGCTTTGCCTCCTCCATAACCCTAATCTGCATCGGCGAAGTATGCGTCCGTAATAGCATCGACCTCTCACCGTCATTCTTTTCATGATCCACCCACAGTGTCGCCATGCTATCCCGCGCCGGATGCTCTTTGGGAATGTTGAGCGCCTCGAAGTTGTAGTAATCCCACTCCACCTCCGGGCCTTCTACCACCTGGAAACCCATAGAGATGAAAATCTGGCTCATCTCATCTATAACCTGAGTTACCGGGTGCAGACGTCCGACAGGTAAAGAACGACCGGGCAAAGAAACATCCAGCTGCTCTTCCCCGGTTGATTCAATCTGCTTCCGGTTAAGAGCCTGTTCCTTTCGGCTCAGGCTCTTTTCAAGCTCGGCTTTTAACCTGTTGGCAGCAGCGCCAGCTTCTTTTCTCTCATCAAGAGGCAGGCATGATAAGCCACGTAAAATATCGTTAAGCCTGCTTTTCTTCCCCAAATAACGGACACGCCAGGCTTCTATTTCTTTAGCATCGCCGGTTTCTGCCAGCTCGCCCAGCGCTTTTTCTTTCAGATCCTCTATCTTTTTTAATAAACTCATATTACTAAAATACTACTTCGACTTGTTAAAGGATTATAGGCTATCACAGCTAAAGTGGTCAAATAGCCGCTCCTGTCCAAAAAGAAGGAACAGGGCTGATCAGCCCTGTTCCTGTCTTATTCTTTTACCAGATTTCTAGCCTATATCTCTTTATCTAGAATCTTCTTCTTCAGTGTCTCCCACTCGCTTTTCTTTAAAACGCAGATATTGTCTTTCTCCCCGATTTCAACACAGTCATCGTCAATCTTAACCACCGGGCAACAAGACTGCTCGCCACATAGACTTACAATTTTCAAGGCTCTCACCTCCTTTAAGATTTATACTATATTATACAATATTCGTTAAATAAAACCAAGATTGACTATTCTACGCCATGCAGGAAGTCTATAGCCCACTGTACGGCTTCATATCCCTCAAGCTCAAGCTCCACATCCGGCACAATGCCTTCACCTTCTATCAAATTGCCGTTTGGCGTCAACCATCGGGCAGCGGTAATATAGATTCCAGAGCCGTCAGCAAGCTGCTGCAGGTAATTAACACTACCCTTGCCGTAGGTAGTGGAGCCGACTATAATAGCCCGGCCATAATCCTGAAGAGCGCCGGATACAACCTCACTGCCGCTGGCGCTAAAGCTATCAACCAGTACAACCATCGGCAGGTCAGTTGTTACCTGCTGTTTATTAGCTTTCAACTCTTCCATATTACCCTCGTTATCCCTTATGCTGACGACCAGCAATCCCTCATCCACAAAACGGCTGGTAACGTCAACGACCGTCTTCAGCAAGCCACCGGGATTACTGCGCAGGTCAAGGATGATACCGGTGGTGTTAGCGGCATCTACAGCCTCCAGCACTGGCGACAACTCTTCATTTGTCCGCTCGTTAAACTCGCTTATCTGAATATAAGCAATGTCACCCTGCATTTCTAAAAATACGCTATCGACTTCAATCTCATCACGGACAATTTCAATTTCCACCGGTTCGGTCTCGCCCGAATGCAGTATAAGAAGACTTACTGATGTTCCCTTTGGCCCGCGGACATCCAGTATTACTTCATAAAGACCCATACCCGATGTGGAAACTCCATCCACCTCCAGTATGGTATCACCAGGCCGAATGCCAGCCTCGGCCGCCGGTGCGCCCATTATGGGGGCAACAACTACAATCTGGTCATTATCATCAACCGTTATGACAGCGCCTATGCCCTCGAATTTTCCTTCCAGGTCTCCAAAACTAAACTGGTAACTCTCTTTATCCAGATAGGTTGTATAAGGGTCATCCAGTAGCTCCAGCATGCCTTCAATGGCGGCCTGGCTCAACTGGTCGGCATCAATCCTATCTTTCTCCACATAGTCATCGAGAATTATATTCCACGCCTGCTCTACGCTGGCAAAAGCCGGGTCTTGTGGAGCGGCCACGATACCCAGAACATATCCAAAACCAAATGATATAACGATAATGACTACAGATAACAGGCTTAGTAATAACGCATTTTTTCTTGACATTTAATTCACCCCCTGAAGGTCTTGTAATAAAGTTTATCAACTATGCGGAAATAAAGAAAGCCGCACGCAGAATAACCGGTGAGAGTTCGAATAAAAATTCATTAAAGGGAACTTTGTTTGATTCTCTATAAGCAGGTTACGGCGATCGTGGGATAACTGCATCTATCATCTTTATGGTGTCTTCTATATCGTTCAGGCCAAGTGATAATCCAGCCTTGTTTAATTCCCTGTAACCTATACCATGGAAGAGACGGCGCCCGGCAACCTGGCACATTTCATCATAAAGAGCG
>DAOVXW010000137.1 GCA_030635945.1 Dehalococcoidia bacterium | reverse complement strand
CAAATACCTTTCTTGAAAATTAGCAGCTTTCAACTGAAATCAATAAAATCCTGTCCCCTGCTTCAAATAAGCACCATAAAATTCCATAAAATGCAAAATAGCAATATATGCCGCGACAAAATAGGCATATTTTGCTAAACTTAAAAGTAGAGGTAGTAGTCCAGATAAAACCAAACTCATTTCGATATGTTTATGGTCATCACAAGCTATATGGCAAGGCTATGAAAAACTTATCGAGCAGAATAAAGCTATTATTGGCATTTCTCATCTTACTCTTTCTTTTCACCCTGAACATTGAAAGTTGCGGGAGTGATGATTCAAGTAAACCAGGCAGCATTTCTGGCCGCATTACAGGTTTGTCAGGGGTAACGGTCTCGGCAAGGCTAAGATATTATAGTGAAGGTGGGGCATGTTCTGGGCCAGGTTATGTCGGAAGATCGGCATCGACTGTCACTGATTCTAATGGGAATTATATATTTTATACCGCTGATTATACCGGGGAGTTTGAAGGTACGGCGACTGGCACTATTGAAGCTCACAAGAATGGGTATTCTTTTGAGCCTGAAAGCAGGGAAATATCTGTCGGATATTACTCCACAATAGGCGGACAGGATTTTGTTGCAACACCTTTATCTTACAGTATATCAGGCAGCATTGTTAAAGTTGATGGCACAGGCATGCCGGGAGTGCCCGTAGAATTGAGTGGAGCTGCCTCTAAATCAACGACTACTAACGAAAACGGATACTACACCTTTTCCGGACTTTATTTAGGCTCATACACTATTACACCATCTCTGATCTCGGTTACACCTGAAAACCGCTCGGTAACAATTCAATATAACAATCCTACAGAATTTATTTCTGATTTCACTGCTACTGGCCAAGCCGTTTCCGGCATAGTAACTGCCTCAGATGGCAGCCCTATCACAGGCGTCACGCTCTCACTCACTGGCGATGCCACTGCAACAACCGTTTCGGATAATGATGGTTACTTCACATTTCAAAGCGTTTACAACGGATCATACACTATTACGCCTTCTCCACCCTGTTTAAACTATGCCTTTTCGCCGACATCTCATTCATTGATAGTGTCTGATGCCGACATATGGGGGCAGGATTTTACCGGACCGGTTCTTTTGTCAGATCTTTCAGGCATTGTAACTACATTTGATGGAATGGCTCTCTCTGATGTAACAGTATCACTTTCTGATGCCAACCTGACAACAACCACAACTGATTCAAGCGGGTATTATATATTTACTAGTGTACATGCTGGAACATATGATGTGTTACCATCAAGCCCCGGCTATTATTTTGCACCTGCTGATATTGCCTTATGTTCAACTGATGTGACAGGATTTGATTTTACCGCAACAGTTACCATGGCAAAAACCTATGGTTCAGGTTATTTTCGTGATATTCGGACGACGTCAGATGGCGGCTATGTTGTGGCAGGCTACACTAACTCCTATGGTAGGGGTGATTATGAACTCTGGGTATTGAAGCTCGACGAAAGCAGTAATGTAGTCTGGGAAAAAACCTATGGAAAGCAATATGATGATTATTTTGCGAATTCTATTCAGGAAACGTCCGATGGAGGTTATGTTGTGGCAGGCAAAACGAATTCCAATTTGAGTAGTTCTGATAAGTCATTGGTAGTGAAGCTCGACGGAAGTGGCGATATAGTCTGGCAAAAAAGGTATGTAGGAGGTTCTGCAAACTCTATCCAGGAGACGTCCGATGGTGGCTATATTGTGGCAGGCTACACTAACGCCTATGGATTGGGGTATAATTTTAGAGTAGAGAAGATCGACGGAAACGGTAATGAAGTCTGGCTAAAAATCTACGGAGGCTCATCTGAGGATAGGGCAAACTCTATCCAGGAGACATCGGACGGCGGCTATATTGTGGCAGGCTACACTTTCTCCTATGGATCGGGTAGCTATGATTTCTGGGTACTGAAGCTCGATGGAAGCGGAAATACTGAATGGCAAAAAACTTACGGAGGTTCATCTGAGGACAGGGGAAATTCTATCGAGGCGACATCGGATGGCGGCTATATTGTGGCAGGCTACTCTAACTCCTATGGATCGGGTAGTTATGATTTCTGGGTACTGAAGCTCGACGGAAGCGGCAATGTTGAATGGCAGAAAGCTTATGGAGATTCAGTTTCTGATTATGCATATTCTATCCAGGAGACGTCCGATGGTGGCTATATTGTGGCAGGCTACTCTAACTCCTATGGATCGGGTGGCTATGATCTCTGGGTGCTGAAACTCGACGGAAACGGAAATGTAGCCTGGCAAAAAACCTACGGTGGGGCTTATTTGGTTCATTCTATTCGGGAGACATCGGACGGTAGCTATGTTGTGGCAGGAGCTATCTCGGGAAGTGCTGCTGTTATAAAAATTAATTCAAGCGGGGAGTTGAAGTTTTGTAGCATGGACGTTTCTACCAATGCAACAGTAACTGATACCAATGTTACCCCTAATGAGTCGGCAGCAATAGTAACTTCTCCTATTGCCGGATTCATTGACACTCATGCTATCCCGCAAAATGTTACTTCGGCTGAAATCCAACTGTGTCCATCGTTTTAAGCTGATTAATTTGTTAAGCTGGATTTTTACGAGCTTGGGTCAGGTAATTATGTTTTGTAATATCAATGAAATACTCCCCGACGCAGAGCGTCGGGGAATTAAACCCTAATGGATATTAACGTTTCTTTCTCTCCGTAATCGTTAGCTTTTTGTATCATTAATTTTGAGAACTTGTGAACTCCTCAATCATGAACTTCTTCCTAGTGATTTTTCAGATCCTCCTCTCTATACTACATTTCATATTGTAATCAACAAAACTCCACCTGTTGCACTTCAAACTTGAATGTACCGACAAGTAGAAAGGCATCTACTTTCATTCCGTAATCGCCAAAAAATCCACTTCAAAAAGTTGTTTGTTAGTAGGTGAAGTTCTCAACACTACTTCCTGAAAGCATTAAGATTGACCTTCCTTGAAAATAGCAGATTACATAT
>DAOVXW010000140.1 GCA_030635945.1 Dehalococcoidia bacterium | reverse complement strand
GGGTAAACGCCATATTGCCTGGCATGATGAACACGCCTATGGTTGTGGCTGCTCTCACTGATGCTTTCGGTGGAGATGTTAAGGAAATGATGAAAACGAGAGACGCCATGTGCCCCACGGGAAAACAGGGGGAACCTTGGGATGTCGCCGCGTTATCGGTGTTCCTTGCTTCCGATGATGCGAAGTACATAACCGGCGCTGCGCTGGTCATTGATGCTGGTTTAACGTGTATCGTTAAACCATTCTGAAGTTAAGGCAATACACGCAAACAATCATCAGCGCGAAGGCGAATCCGGTTATATCTTCAGCCAGGCAGACAACTTGTTGAGCATATCAACGGCCATTGCTGGCAGGTCATATTGTGGCTGCCAGCCCCAATCCAGCCTGGCGGCAGTGTCATCCATCTTATTAGGCCACGACTCGGCGATAGCCTGTCTAACGGGGTCAACTTTATAATCAATGTAGAAATCCGGGATGTGCTTCTTAATTTCTTTTGCCACATCCTCTGGCGCAAAGCTCATTGCAGTAACGTTATATGCGTTCCTATGGTTCAACTTCTCGGAATCTGCCTCCATTATATCGATGGCCGACTTCAGCGCATCAGGCATATACATCATATCCATGTATGTTCCTTCTTTAATAAAGCAATTCGGATATTTTCTATGCTTTATGGCTTCGTAAAATATTTCCACCGCATAATCCGTGGTTCCACCTCCAGGTGGCGTCACATAAGAAATAAGACCCGGCCAGCGAACACCACGGGTATCCATTCCATATTTGTGATAGTAGTAATCACACAGTAACTCCCCGGTAACCTTGGATACGCCGTACATGGTATTGGGACGCTGAATCGTAACCTGGGGGGTGTTATCCTGAGGTGTGGACAGGCCGAAAACGCCTATGGTGCTGGGTGTGAACACGGAGCAGTGATGCTCACGGGCAGCTTCTAATATATTATAAAGACCACCGACGTTAACATTCCATGCAAGCTGAGGATTTGCTTCAGCTTTCGCGGACAATATGGAGGCCAAGTGATAGATGGTGCCGATATTATGTTGCTTGATAATTTCCTCAATGCATTTTATATCTGTACAGTCAATATAATAAAACGCTGCACTATCAAGTAACTCCTGACCGGGTTTGGTTCTATGGCCCGTGGCTATTACGTTATGCGCGCCATATCTATCACACAGCGCTGGTACAAGCTCGGAACCTACCTGCCCGCAGGCTCCCGTTACCAGAATTCTCTTCATAATAGGCACCTTCTTGTTCTGTTGGTTGCTAACTCTCTCTACAATCAGCTCCTAATTGTTGACCCGCGTACTTTAATGCATTGAAATACATTCAGGTTTCAGGTAAGTCGAAGCTTTACAATACCGAATCGAAAGGTCTTTCCCTTTATTTCCCTATCCGGCTAGTTTACTTATAACAGATATGTATGAAACAATGCAATTGATTTTTATATTAAGAAGTTTTCTCTGTAATATCTCAGAGGTCGACAATAGAATGAGTTAACACTTCGTCAGATTGTCGAGTTGTGGTTGAACACCGGAGCCAGTTCATTTTAAGATCTGTATTGGTACTTATGAGATGATTTGACTAGCTACAAGTATCGTTTTAACATTTTAATGACCTGCCCCCATTAAATGGCCCGCCTTTTAAGTTAGTGTTATTAATATTGTAACTTCTGGAGCAGGTGAACGATAGCCAACGTCAGCCATGACACCATTATGAAGGTCAATGAGGCCGGGGCATGCCGTGGTACTAAGTTGATATAGGAAATTCCGGTTTCTATTTTCCCTCCCACATGCCCGATTGCAGGAAAGTCGCGAGATTAACATCTTGATTGGTGATCTTGAGTTTGCGCCGGATGTTTTCCCGGTGGTGGTTGATGGTAGCCTCTGATACGCCCCGTGTCTCGGCGATTTCTTTGGTATGCATTCCGATCCGGATCATGTTGCAAATGGCGATTTCGGTCGGTGTCATCGAATGGTAGGAAAGGGATAATTGACTGATGAACGGCGAGGTGATTTCTTCGAGGTTAGTCTGGAGCATCTCCACATATTTCCCCTGGGCCGTGGGCAGTTGCGGGGTCAGGGCGTGCAGGATAGGCATCAGGATTTTTTCGACATTCATTTTAATGTCCCGGTGGATTTCCTGTTTCTCCTGCTCAATCCGGGCCAGGACCGTCCGCAGGGCGGTGTTGGACTCCTGCAAGGCCTTGCGCTCCAGGGCCAGCTGCTGGTTGGTCTCCTGCAATTCCGACTCCGCCGATATCCGGGTGGCAATGATACCGATTTGTTCGGCCACCGCGTCCAGCAGGGCGCGTTCTTCTCTCAGAAAAGGACCTTCATCAGCCGGCGGGCATTCTTCCAGGTAGAAAATGCCGACCTCACCCACCGCCTCATGATACATGTAAATCCGCGACGACTGCCGCCAGTTGGTCACTTTGAACCTATCGCTCTTACAGGTTTTTCCCTTGAAGAGTATACGGGCGCAGGTGGCCTCCGGATACTGCCATGAATAAGGCAAGAAGTTCACCAGCTCCTGCAGCAGACCGTCAAGGGAATGCAGATGGCGCTCGGCTAACTGGGAAACCCCGTAAAGGCAATTCAATTCCTTGATGCGCTCACGCAGCGCGAGCTCTACCTTGTAAGGCTCGGTTTCGCTGGAAAACGGGATACGCCATAAAAGAGCCAGGTCTTTCGAGTTAAAAGGCAGATGCCGACCGTCGATTGGAGACGGAGGATTTTTTTTATTTCCTATCAGATTCCTCCTCTGACTGCCTATTTTTAATAGGTACTGTAGGGGTATTTTTCCCGTATTTACATCATTGATACTAGCATTTATCTTAAGAGTAATCAAGCAGACTCTCGCTCAAAGGAGGTTAACATGCCGCCCCAAACGCTCGATCAAATCCTGGAAGGACGCCGCAGTCAGTCGAATCAGCTCATTGAAGTGCTCCAGGACATTCAGGAAAACTACGGTTACATTTTCGAAGAGGCCATGCAGGCAGTATC
>DAOVXW010000078.1 GCA_030635945.1 Dehalococcoidia bacterium | reverse complement strand
GGGTGAGGTGGATAAGAATATGTTAATATTTTTTATTATCTATTCCCACCCACCACCCTTAAAGAAAAGGATAAAGGGGATGGAGTTGTTATGAAAAAAGAAAATGCGCAGAGAGTGGGCGAGGATATTGAAGCCGGCAGCACCGGTTTCATTGCCCAGTGCTATGAACTCTACCGGCTGCCGCCGTTGGGCAGCCTGGTTAAAACAAATAATGAAGAGCTTGAGCTTTATGCCTTGGTCTGTAACGCCACCACCACCGGCCTTGAACCGGGGCGGAGGCCCATTGCCCGCGGTAAAGATGAAGAAAGCGAAGAAGCAATCTACAAATCCAGCCCCCAGCTTGAAAAACTGCTTAAAAGCGAGTTCAGCGTCCTGGTGGTAGGACACAAGGCGGATGATAAAATCAACCACTACCTGCCGCCGGTACCGGCCCGCATCCATAGCTTTGTCTATAGCTGTTCGGCAGAAGAGGTGAAGGAGTTCAGCCAATCCTTTGGTTTTCTTAATATACTGCTCAATGCCAATCCCTCTCTGCCTCAGGACGAGCTGGTAGCCGCCTGCCTGCGTCAGATGAGCCGGGTACAGGAGGATAACCTCGGCTTTCTGGTTACCGCCGGCAAATACCTGGCTAACCTGCTTGGCGGTGATTACTACCAGCTAAAATCCATCCTGGAAAGGATAAAACAATGACACAGCAAAATAACAGACTGGGCATCGTTGTCTCCGGTTCGCTGAACAAGGGGGTGGAAGTGCGACTGGATGGCTCAACCTCGGTGGAGGATATGGTGGTCGGGCGTTATGTAACCATCGAAGGGAAAAAACAGCGCTTCTTCGGCATGATAAACGATGTAAGCTTGGGAGTTACCGACCCCCGTCTAACCCTGACACCGCCGGATACGGCCGACCCTTTCCTGACCGAAGTACTGGCCGGCACCAGCACCTACGGGCAGCTTCAGGTGATGCCCTATCTCAATATCGGTGGTGATTCTGCCAGTTTGATTGAGGGACCGCAACCCGTAAAAACAATCCCCAGCCATTTTTCAGTGGTTAATCTGGCACGGGACAGCGATATAGAGCTTGTCTTCGGCAAGGAGGATAAGGAAAGGTTTTGGATTGGCAATCCACTGGATATGGAGACAAAATTGTGCCTCAACCTGCCCGAATTTGTAAAACGCTCCAATGGCATCTTCGGCAAGAGCGGCACCGGCAAAACCTTCCTTACCCGCATGTTGCTTATCGGCATGCTGCAGAAGGGTGCCTGTGTCAACCTCGTCTTTGACATGCACAGCGAATACGGCTGGGCGGGCACCAGCGAAAAGGGACGCACTGTTAAAGCCCTCAAGCAGCTCTTCCCGTCAAAGGTGGCTGTCTTTACCCTTGATGAAGAGAACTCCAGACGGCGCGGTGTCAGCACCGATTTCGTCGTCAGGATAGGCTACGACGAGATAGAGCCGGAAGACATATCGCTGCTGCGTCAGACACTAAACCTCACCGACCAGGCAGTCGAAGCCGTTTACCAGATGAGACGCAGATTCGGCAAAGACTGGCTGCAGCGCACCTCGGAACTGGACGACTCCGAAGAAACAAAGGAAATATTGAACCAGCTGAATATACACGACAGCACCTTTCAGAACCTGCAACGGGGACTCAACACCATCCGGCGGCTACCCTTCATACAGCAGCAGGCTTCCCAGAAAGCGGTACAGCAGGTGCTGGAGTATCTGGGGCGGGGAACACACGTGGTACTTGAATTCGGCAGATATACCGACATCACCGCCTATATACTGGTAGCCAACCTGCTCACCCGACGTATATATTCCCAGTATAGGGAGAGGACGGAGAGGGCAATGGCGGAAGGTATTGCATACCCCACTCCGCTGGTCATCACCATTGAGGAAGCGCACAAGTTTCTCAACCCTATTGTAGCCGGGCAGACAATCTTTGGCACCATCGCCCGTGAAATGCGAAAGTATAACACTACCCTGCTGGTAATAGACCAGCGTCCCAGCGGCATCGATGATGAAGTTCTGTCACAACTGGGTACGAAAATAACCTGTCTGTTGGATAATGAAAAGGACAGGGACAGCGTCCTCTCCGGCACTCCCGGTAAGGGGGAACTGAAATCGGTGTTATCCAAACTGGCAGCCAAGCAACAGGCGCTTATTTTTGGCCACGCCGTGCCGATGCCGGTGGCTTTCCAGCCCCGCGAATACGGCTCCGCCGAGTCTTATAAAAGTTTTCAGGACCCCGCGGAGAGTGATGAACAAGCGGAAATAGATATAGAAGAGTTATGGGATTGAGATGAAAAGAAAGGTTGGACTGGCTCTGGGCAGTGGCGGCGCCAGGGGCATGGCTCACATCGGTGTCCTTGAAGTCCTGGAAAAAGAGAATATCCACATTGATATGATTGCCGGTACCAGCTCAGGCGCTGCTATTGGCGCCCTCCTCGCCCAAGGCAAAGATGCTGAAGAGATAGATGTGTTAGCCAGAAGCTGGGACTGGAAACACCGGGCTCAGATTATAGACCTGACTCTGCCCAAAAGCGGTTTTATTGCCGGTAAGAAGCTTAAAGAGTTCCTGAAATCAATCATCGGCGATATAGAGTTCAGCGACCTGAAGCTGCCCTTTGCCTGTGTTGCCACCGATGTTATGACCGGCGAAGAGGTGGTTATCAACCGGGGCTCGGTACTGGAAGCTGTCAGAGCCAGTATTTCATTGCCGATAATATTTGCCGTGGTCAAATGGCAGGGCAGGTATCTGGTTGATGGTGGGCTGGTGGATCCTGTGCCGGTAAGTGTATTAAAGGATATGGGAGCAGATTTTATCATTGCCGTCAATGTATCTCCACTTATGTCCACCGGACAGGAACGAATTTATCCGCAGGAAACAAACAGAAAAAAGGCGTCGGTAACAAAGGAACCGAATATATTCAATGTTATTATGAAGATGTCCGGTATCGCTAATTCACAGGTAGTCGAAGCCAGCCTTGAAGGTGCCGATGTAATCATAGAACCCCACCTGGCAGGTATCGCACTGGGTGATTTTAACCATATTGAGAAATGTATTCTGGAAGGCGGTCTTGCTGCAATTGACGCCGTTCTTGAAATAAAAACACTGTTAGCCGCCTGATTAATAACTATCTGCCTGGGAATACTCCCCGTAAAATTGCGAACAGGTCCTTATCGTTGCTATAATATCCGGTACGGGGCTGTAGCTCAATTGGGAGAGCGCCTCCCTTGCACGGAGGAGGTCAGGGGTTCGAATCCCCTCAGCTCCACCATCGTAAAACCAAGCTTTTACGAGTATTTCAGCCCAAAAAGTTCACAAAAGTTCACAAAAGAGCTATTTGATAAGTTCGTACAATCACGTCCTCAAGGTATAAGCGTTAAGACTTTAGAATCTTATGATTATACTCTTAAACATTTTATTGGCTACTCGATAACCGCTGAGGGTATAAACCTCTACTTATCTAGACTCACCTGTAAAAACGGGAAGCTTAAGTTTTATAATTGCCTCAAGGCATTATGCACTTGGTTATGGCAGAATAATTATATAGCAGATAATCCAATAAAGAGAGTTCTCCCCCCAAGGATTCAAAAGAGGATATTGCCCGCCCTAACTAAAGAACAATTAGAAGTCCTATATAAGTATTGCCACTGTGAAAGAGATAAAGTATTAATCGCCCTTTTATGGCATTCAGGAATGAGAATCTCAGAAGCAGTTAGTTTAAGGGCGGGTGATTTCAATTGGGAAGAGGGAACTGTTGTTGTGCTAGGCAAGGGTAATCGTTACCGCAAGTGCCTCGCTGGTAACGGGCTAATAAAGGAGTGGTTTGCCGAACATGATAGCTTTGAAATCATAAAGAGTAGTGCTCAAACAATGCTTAAAAGGCTGAGAAAAGAAAGTGGAATCGCTTGTAATGCCCATAGCTTCCGTAGAGGTTTTTGTGTTCACCAAGTTAAATCAGGTTTATCTACAAGGGTAGTGCAAGCTCTTGGTGGGTGGGAAAGTATAACTATGGTAGAGAGGTACTCAAGGTCATTTGATTTTGATGGGGCATTAGAGCTTTATAGAAAGGTGAATGGGTTTTAGTCGGTTTTTTGGAAAATATATTTAATGATTGTAAGTACGTACCGGATTTTCTGTTACCTTGTGACAATCTTCGCAGACTTCAGTATTTTCAATCCATAATCCATGCTGAGTAGGTATACGGTGGCATGCCCAACATACCGAACCGCCTTCATCCTCATACAAATCAGAACCTGTATGTTCCATTTCTATTATATAAACATG
>DAOVXW010000076.1 GCA_030635945.1 Dehalococcoidia bacterium | reverse complement strand
TAATAATCGGCACCGTCTCCGTTACCTTTATGCCGTAACCCTCCAGCCCAATCACCTTCTTGGGATTATTTGTAATCAGCCGGATCTTATGCAAACCCATATCAGCCAGTATCTGGGCACCGATTCCATAGTCACGCAGGTCCGGTTCAAAACCAAGGGACAGATTAGCCTCAACAGTATCCAATCCTTTATCTTGAAGCTCGTATGCGCAAATCTTGTTATGGAAACCGATGCCCCGCCCTTCCTGCCGCATATACAACAAGACACCGCGTCCCTCCTCGGCAATTCTTTTCAGCGACAGGATTACCTGTTCACCGCAATCACAGCGAAGGCTGCCGAATATATCGCCGGTGAGGCATTCGCTGTGAACCCTTACCAGTACCGGCTTTCTCGTCTTTATATCACCAATCACCATGGCCAGATGCTCATCGTTATCTATATCGCTCTTATAGGCAACGGCCATGAAATCTCCATACTTTGTCGGCAGCTTGGCTTCAGCCACCCTATGTACCAGCTTCTCATGACGGCGGCGGTAGGCAATCAGATCGGCAATACTTATAATCTTGAGATTATACTTCTTTGAAATCACCTCCAGTTGAGGCAGGCGCGCCATAGTACCGTCTTCATTCATTATTTCGCAGATGATCCCGGCCGGATACAGACCAGCCATTCTTGCCAGGTCAACCACCGTCTCCGTATGCCCGGCCCTCACCAGAACACCGCCGTCCCTGGCACGCAATGGAAATATATGCCCAGGACGGGCTATATCTTTGGGTCTGGTTTCCGGGTTAATCATTGCCTTTACCGTCTCCGCCCTGTCATGCGCCGAGATACCGGTTGTTACCCTTTGCTTTGCCTCAACAGACACGGTAAAGGCGGTGCATAATGACGAGGTGTTGTTATTTACCATCAGGGGAATATCCAGTTCATCCAGGCGCTCGCCTGTCATCGGCAGGCATATAAGACCCCTGGCATATTTCGCCATGAAGTTAATGGCTTCATGTGTTACCTTTTCGGCAGCCATAACCAGGTCGCCTTCGTTCTCCCTGTCTTCATCATCAACCACGATGACAAACTTGCCTGCTTTTATATCCTCAATAGCCTCGCCTATACTGGCAAATCCCATATTACCCCTCTCAAAACTCTATTTCAGTTAGCCGTTTATAAAACCGTGTTCTTTTAAGAAATCTACGGTTATTCCCGAATTACCACTTCTACTAAACCGCTCTACATACTTGGCTATAATATCAACCTCAAGGTTAACTATATCACCTGTTGTACGATAGCCTAATATCGTGTTTTTCAGTGTATGGTCAACGACAGAGACCGTAAAGGAAGCGGCATCTATATTCACCACCGTCAGGCTGATACCATCAACGGCTATAAAACCCTTTTCCACTATATAACGCATTATTTCAGTCGAAGCTTCAACCCCCACCAGTGTCGTTTTACCTTTCTTTGTAACCGATGTTATCCTTCCGGTGCCGTCTATATGCCCCTGCACTAGATGCCCCCCCAAAAACTTCTCCATTGTCAACGGTCTTTCCATGTTTACCCTGTCTCCGGCACACAGCAAACCGATGTTGGTCCTGCTCAGCGTCTCTGGCATTATGTCAACAGAGAGGGAGCTGCCACCGAATTCTGTTACCGTCAGACATATTCCGTTGACGCTTATACTACCTCCCAGCTCCATCCCCATGAGAATTTTAACGGCGGAGATAGCCAGCCTACCCGACGATACAGCAGTAACCCTGCCGACTTCTTCTATAATTCCGGTGAACATATACTCTCCGTAACGGAACTGCTATTTGCTTCCGGCGGCCACATAGCCGCTTATCATTATATCCTGCCCGAATCTTTCTATTTCAATGCGTTTAAGTTTAAATGAGTCTAGCACTTTATCAACACCTCTGCCAGCCACCGCCGTTTTTGCTTTCTCCCCGCCGATTATGATAGGGGCGATGAAAGCAACCACTTTATCCGCAAGCCCCTGGTCAAATATAGAGCCGTGAAGGATGCTGCCGCCTTCGACAAGAACACTGGTGATTCCCCTTTCACCCAGTATTTTAAACAGTTTTTTTAAGTCTATATAACTCTTCGGCGAAGGCAACGCTAATGGTTCAGCCCCCAATCTACGATACTCCTCTGCTTCTCCCGGCTTGATTTTTCTTCCTAATACAAGCAGTGTATCGCCGGGCTCACTGAATAACTGTGCCGTTAGCGGTGCACGTCCTTCACCATCAATGATTACACGTAACGGTTGTTTCCTTGCCGTACCACCCCGCCCACCACCGCACCTGGCCGTCAGATGCGGGTCATCAGTCAGAACGGTATTGATACCGGCCATAATAGCATCATTGATATAACGCAGTTTATGGGCATAATGCCTGGATTCTTCGTTGCTAATCCATTTCGAATCACCACTATGGGCGGCAATCTTTCCATCCAGGCTCATTGCATATTTAACGGTGATAAAGGGCATCCCGGTGGTTATATATTTTATATAGGCTTCGTTTATATCCCTGGCTTCCTGTCTGCATTCGCCGATTAAAACCCGGATTCCCGCTGCTTCCAGTTCTTCCCTGCCCTTTCCGGAGACGACCGGATTCGGATCAAGTATTGCCATATGAACTTCTTTAACTCCGGCGGCAATGATGGCACTGCTGCATGGCGGGGTTCGGCCGTAATGGCAGCATGGCTCCAGGGTAATATACATCGTACTTCCGTTTGCCTCATCGCCTGCCTGTTCCAGTGCTACTACTTCAGCATGACTGCAGCCGGGCGGTTGTGTATAACCCTTCCCTATCACCTCATTATCCTTGACCACCAATGCCCCCACTGCCGGGTTCGGGCTCACCTGCCCCAATGCTAACCTTGCCAATGATAGTGCCTGCTCCATATAATTCATAACGTAATTCTAGCACCTTCATTTTTAAAAGTACAAACGGAGCAGTCAGAAATAAACCAGGAGGGCCGCTCCAAGAACAGCCCTCCTGTCTATTGCCTGATGTAACCTCTGGGGATTATTGCTTTATGTTGTAGTGAACCTCGACTGTCAGCCGGATTTCAATCTCTCCCGGGCTGATGGCGGTTTCTGCAGTGGTGGATACACCTTCGTTAAAATCACGAAAGATTACAGGCGGGGGAACATAGCCGCCGTATTCGTTGATAAAGTTCGGTTTACCCAGTTTTACGTCGCCAAGGTCAGCCAGCTGCTTCGCCTTTGCTTCAGCGTCCTCCATAGCTTCCCGTCGGGCATCTTCATAATAAGCTTCCGGTTCGTCCACGGTAAAACTTATACTATTTACCCTTGCATAGTCACCACCAGCGGTAACGGCAGCATCGATGATACTGCCGACATCATTCATATTCCTGATTTTAACCGTAACTATGTTCGTCACATTATAACCAATCAGTATCTGCTCATTTTCAGTCCACCGGTATACCGGCTGGATGCTGAATTGCTGGGTCTGGATATCTGCTTCGGCAATATTATAGCTGTCAAGAACATCCATCACTCCGTTCATGGCCCCGGTTGCCGCCTGCTGCGCTTCGGCTACGGTATCTTTCTGGGCTTGAACGCCTATACTGAGCACAGCTATATCGGGGACAACTGGAATCTCACCAATACCGGTTACCCAGATGCCGATGTTCTGCTGGCTGACTATACTGCTCTCAACCTCACTTTCATCCGAACCAAAATAACTGCTGCAACCGGCAACGCCGACGACAGTAAGCACCAGCGCCAGGCAGATAGCCAGTAACACACCTTTTTTCATATTTACCTCCTAAGCCATTCTTTTTTTACTCTATTATTTATAACGATTAACTTCTCATTTGGTTAGTTCAATTATATGCCTGTTATAAAAGGGACGCAACATCATTGTTTGAAAGGGTACAGATTTTATCAGCTACCTGTTCCTCATTAGCTGGTAGCTTAAATCTTAACTCCACCCTACCGTCATTGCTTAGGATGAATTCCTCTAATAATGGGTTGATTAATTCTTTCTTTTGTTCGAGTGTAGTGGTAAACTCAAATCCAAATAATTTATATTTCTCCAATGCATCTAATTGCTTAGAGAAGTTATCCCATACTAAATCTGAGTTCTCCGCCAATGCTACCAAATTAGTGAATTATCACCTACAGAATAGCCACTGTTTTTCTTCTATCCTTTGAATCTCTAAGCCTGCCGAGCTGCCTGCCTATCAGTCATATAAATGCTACAAAATACATGTAATGTAGCATTTCACGTACCTTATATGGAAATAGAGAAGGGACAGAGCCTCAAACCTGCCCCTTATTAGTTTACTTGTCCTTTTTTAATCCCTAGTTTACCGAAG
>DAOVXW010000119.1 GCA_030635945.1 Dehalococcoidia bacterium | reverse complement strand
CGGATAAATACATCAAATTGATATGGATCAGGATAATCCACGTTGGTTAAATATTCAAAATCAAATGTTACCCGTTCACCATAATCCAATGTTGCTGGTGATTGAGGGCTTAGAACCAGGTTGGATATAGTGGTGGGAGGGATCAAGAGGGGCTCGAGGTGGGCTGTAAGCTTATAATTTCCATTAATTACAATTTGGTTGCCGTTCCTGAAGCGATTAGACAAAACATCCGTATCACCCGTCCACTCAACGAATTCCCAATCAAGATCGTAGCTAACCCCGATGGATACTACCGTTCCTTCTTCGTAGATACCGGCACCACTAAATGTACCCTTGCCATCCATATTTATCTGGAGGGTATAATGAGGAAGTGTACCTGTGGTGTCAATATCAAGTGAGGAAAGGCCGCCTATGACACCGGCGGTTAAAATAGCAGTTATTATTAAGAAGAAGATCGGTATCGTTCTCAGCACAGGTTTATAGGTAAGCTCTCCGTTTACCCTTCTCGATTGATAAGGCAAGCCGCCGCGTGGAGCAACAATTACTTTAAATCTATATATCTCGACACTGCCGCGAAAGGGTTTATCCCTGGGAGAAACCGAAAGAGATACCCTGCCGGTTTCGCCGGGCTTTACCTCAATGGTCTGCCGGTTAAACTGGAAACGGCAGGCATTATAAGGGTCTTTGCCCTCTAAATTATAAGTAGTCGGTTTATCACCTTTGTTGGTTATGATTACAGTAAAGGAGCCTTTCTTGCCCCTCTGTTTTTCAGGATCAAGCTTCAGATCAAATTCAAGCAGCGATCCCACCGGCATTTCAATGGGCACTGTGGTTGTGATTGAGGGGTCTCTGGTGGATGTAACCTTTAATCTGGCGGTATACCCTATTGCTTCGCCACTGCTTATCAGCGGAGGTTTAACACTGATGGTCAGCTCTGATTTATCTCCGGGAGGGAGGGAAATATTTTGTGCCGATAGTGTGTACCATCTCGGATCTATCCCGTCAATCGTAATGGAATAAGACTCAGCGGTATCGCCGTTATTTTTTATAACAGCTTTGATTTCTGTTTTCTTGCCCGGGGTAATCTCAAGTTTATTACCGGATAGGGTGATGAGAAGCTTATCGGCCATATTCCATTCCCTTTATTATGTTTATATCAAACGCCTGCCTGCTTTGTTGGATTATACCTGAAAAACTTATATATTTATAATATTAAATAATTATGCATACATTCATTATAATGATATTAATTATAGCAGATTATCAATTTTAAGTCGCTGGTATGAAACCAGCCCTCATCTCTGGTATCAAAATGCCTGTTAGACAATTTCCTGTAATCCTTCTATAATTAATCGTTAAATAGGGCAGGAGGCTTGCAAGATGAGCGTATTAAAAGCCATAGGGAATACACCTGTAATCGAACTGGTTAATTTAAATGGGAATTCGCGGGTAAAGATTCTCGGCAAGCTGGAGGGAAATAATCCCGGAGGTTCGGTAAAAGACCGCCCTGCTTACTATATGATTAAAAGAGCAGAGGAGACCGGGGAGCTTGTAAAAGAGAAGACAATTATTGAACCGACCTCGGGCAATATGGGCATTGCATTGGCTATGATAGGTGCGGCAAAAGGATACAGGGTGAAACTCTACATGCCGGAATGCGTCAGTGTGGAGAGACAACATATACTTACGGCATTTGGTGCCGAGATTGTTCTCACTCCGGCGAGGGAAGGTATCGATGGGGCTATCAGGGCTGCGCATAGAGCACTGAACGAGGAACCGGAAAAACATTATATGCCCAACCAGTTTGAGAACAAGAGCAATATACTGGCTCATTATGAAACGACCGGTCCTGAAATCTTTGACCAAACCGGGGGAGAAATAGATATATTTATTGCGGGCATGGGGACGACTGGAACACTTATGGGGGCTGGTCAATACCTGAAAGAGAAAAAACCGGCAATCAAAATTGTTGGCGTTGAACCAATAAAGGGACATACAATCCAGGGACTAAAAAATATGAAAGAGTCAATTGTTCCCACTATATACCAGCCGGAAAAGATGGATGAAAAGTTGGTGGTTGAAGACGGTGAGGCATTTGAAACGGCAAGATTACTGGCGACGAGAGAGGGACTCTTTGTTGGTATGTCGAGCGGTGCCGCAGTATCGGCCGCCTTACGGATATCAAAAGATATCGATCATGGCACAATCGTAGTGATACTGCCTGATAAGGGAGATAGGTATCTAAGTACGACGTTGTTCAGGTCGGTATGCGCCAAATGCCCCCCTTAGTATCTTGTTTTATTTCTAAGGCAGATAAAGCAAGACAACCGGGGTATATATTAAGGAAAACCAAAGCCCTGTGCGAAACAGCCTGCCTTAAGTCCTCTTAACCAGCTTCCAGATGACACCCTGCTTGCACTCACTATGGGCGGGGAAAGTATCACCTTCAGATAGCTTGAGACGCTCCTCTTCAGGTGTCGGGCTGCAGGTAAAGGGCGTCATAGACTCGATATGCCGTTCATATGAGTATATGCCTGAAGTTGTTACCTTCTCACCGGTTTTGAACATATCATCTGCTTCTACCATTTTTAACCTCCGTACATTGACTCGGCGTAGTAATAAGCACTAGCTTATATATTGCATTCTAACCAATGCAAACAAACACTACAACATCAGACAATGGAAATTAGATTAAAAATTTCGGAAAGCTCAAACCGTTTTTTGACCAAATTTAGGCATTCGAGAAACTGTTTCTTGCGAACACTTTGAATGCTAGCAGGGGAAGGCTTGACATAACAAATTGTTTTTGTACCTGATTTGATGGTCGGGGCGGCCAGATTTGAACCGGCGACCACCTGAACCCCATTTATAGGGTATGTATCATAATCAGTCATTTTACGTTCAAAACAGTAAGTTTGCGTTAGTTACCAAGAACTGGTTTTGTGCGTAAAATGACAACTGGTTACACTCAGTATCATTCAGTGCGTTAGCAATCGGTTAGCAAAATGTCAGCTTTGGTTTGAGCGTAAAACGCATATAAGAAGTGACTTGGATTTGGGAAGGTTGATTGGTTGGGGATATAAACACGCAGAGAATTTTTTGTGTTTATTGCCACTATATATAAATAATTATTTGGCAAAATTTAAAGAGTAATTTATTCACTAACTAGATGTTAAACATACTGAGTAACGAATACACCGATATTCCAATATACTATACATGTGTAGAAGATTACGAAAATGATGCTTGCGGGCATCGCTAACCTATACCACTTTTTGTATATGTCCCATAGAATTAATACACAAAACAGAGCCCCTAGAATCT
>DAOVXW010000015.1 GCA_030635945.1 Dehalococcoidia bacterium | reverse complement strand
ATTTCCCTGGTATCGCTCATTTCTTCGCTCAGCATTACGATACTATCCCCCGTATCTTTTATATCTCTTTAGGCCATTTTATGATACAACACCAATCCTTGAAACTCAAGCACCTTTGTTTCGTTGCTTAATGCTGCGAATTAGGGTTATAATATTATCTCACGGAGGGCTATAATGGCTTATCAGGAACACAAGCACCTGTCACCAAAAAGCATAAGCTGTTCCGTTATCATAATCTCGGATAGCAGGACGGAACAGGATGATGAATCCGGTAAATATATAATGCATGAACTCAAGAAGAACAATCATGAGGTGCTGTCATATTCTCTGCTGAAAAACGATGCCGATGCCATCAAAAAAAAGTTAAATGAGCTTCTGGACGAAAAGAACCTCCAGGTGATCATAGCCAGCGGCGGCACCGGCATAAGCCATCGGGATGTTACTGTGGAAACAATATTACCTGTTTTATATAAAAAATTAGATGGTTTCGGTGAACTATTCCGCTTTCTAACCTACCAGCAGATACATACCGGCAGCATTATGAGCCGGGCAATGGCCGGAGTAGCCAGGGGCAAGGTAATCATTTGCCTGCCGGGTTCTCTCGAAGCGGTTAATCTGGCTATGGAAAAGATTATCCTGCCCGAAATCGGGCATATGGTAAGAGAAGCAACGAGATGAAGCCTTTCGGTGCACTGCTCTCCTTCGAAGAGGCCGTCAATATCATTGACGCCAATATAGAAAAGATATCCAGAATAGAAACCGTCAGTATCAGCAATTGTCTGCATAGAATACTAGCACAGGATATAATAGCCAGCCGCAGTACACCCCCCTTTGACAGAGCCGCCGTCGATGGCTATGCGCTTAAAGCCAGAGATATCTTTGGCACATCCAGACAGAATCCCGGGATGCTTAAAATAACCGGTGCCGTCTATGCCGGGGAAATGCCGAAGCTCAGGTTGGTCAGCGGGGAGTGCGCCCAGATTGCTACCGGTGCCAAGATACCCCGGGGTGCCGATGCCGTGGTGATGGTCGAAGATGTCAACCGGGAAAATGAACAGATAATAATAATAAAACCCGTCTATCCGAAAGCCAATATAGCCCCCAGAGGCGAAGATATAAAAAAAGGCGAACTGGTACTGAAAGAGGGTATCTTTCTTAACCCGGCAAACATCGGCGTTCTTGCCTCCCAGGGAATTACACGGGTCAAAGTCTATGAAAAACCGGTGGTTGCCGTTATCCCTACCGGTGAAGAGATAGGCGAAGTCGGCCGGAAGCTAAAACAGGCTCAGATATATGATATTAACTCACACACCATCAGCGCTGTGGTCAGAGAGAATGGCTGTAAGTCATCAAGGTTCGGTATTGCTGGTGACACCCACGCGGCAATTAAAGCCGCCATAGAGGCAGGACTGGAAGCCGATATGCTGGTCTTCACCGGCGGTTCTTCGGTTGGTGAGAGAGACTTGCTTTTCGGTATCCTCGAGGAAATGGGGGAAGTCTTTTTTCACGGCGTTCAGATAAAGCCGGGGAAGCCGACCATGTTCGGCAAGGTAGGAGGCAAACCTATCTTCGGTATGCCTGGCTACCCTACTTCCTGTTTGATAAACGCTTACATATTACTTCTGCCGGCGCTGAGAAAGATGGCCGGACTGCCAGTGAAAAGAAATGTAACTATAAAAACAACACTGGGTGAAAAGATTCCCTGCAGCACCGGACGCAAGCAGTTCTTACCCGTCAGGGTTGATGAAGAAGCAGCCTTTCCCATATTCAAGGAATCGGGGGCGATAACCGGCACCGCCAAAGCCGACGGCTACATCGTTATAGATGAAAATATAGATATCATGGAGAAGGGGCAGTCGGTAACAGTAACTCTCTTCTAGATTATTTTAATCTCATCCCCTGCCCTTACCACACCACCACTTATAATCCTTGCAAAAATCCCTTCAAGCGGCATTACACAGGTGCCCACCTGCCTGAAAATAGCGCATCGGTCATGGCATTCCTTGCCAATTTGGGTTAGTTCCAGTATAACGCCATCGCCGACACTGAAGCGGGTACCGATAGGCTGGGTAAAAAGCTCTATACCTTCTGTCGTCAGGTTTTCGGCAAAATCTCCGGGGCATACATCTGCGCCCAGTTTACGTATCTTTTCTATACTCTCTATTGCCAGCAGGCTTAGCTGGCGATGGTTACCAGATTCAGCATGGGCATCACCGATAAGCCCATAATCTTCCTTCAGGATTCCTTCTTCTGATGCCTGCTTTTTGCATCCCTTGTTTTCACTCGTGCATACGGCTACTATTTTTGCCATTTTTATTCCTTACTCCTCATGTATGTTCCACTTTTACCACCCTTTTTGCTTTCGAGATAAATCTGCTCTATTGTCATACCCTTATCAACAGCCTTACACATATCGTAGATTGTCAGAGCAGCCACCGAGGCTGCCACCAGAGCTTCCATCTCAACGCCGGTCTTGCCGCTGCTCTTTGTCGTGGCTGTTATCCTGATGCAGTCATCGCCAACAAAATTGAAGTCCACGGCGATATTATCAATCGTTATCGGATGGCACAGGGGTATCAAATCCGGTGTCCTCTTGGCCGCCATAATACCGGCTACTCTGGCTACGGATAAAACATCACCTTTTTTTATCTCGTTTTGCCTGATTTTATCCAGCGTGGCTGGTTTCATTTTTATACTGCCTGACACTACCGCTTCACGCACCGTATCGTCTTTCTGTGATACATCCACCATTCTTGCTTCCCCTTTTGAATCTATATGACTTAACTCTTCCATAACAATCACCTATTCTAATACATTATCCGCCTATCTGCCACATTTGCCTTTGACCATGGGTATATGTTTCATTCAAGCGGTGCTTTTCCCTCTTTAATACAGCTGCCTTTTTCATTAGCTCTTCCAGCTCGTCGATACCGGCGCCATTACGCAACGGCCCTTTTATATCGATTTCATCGTCTTCAAGCAGGCATGGTCTCAGCCTGCCGTCGGCGGTTATACGGAATCGGTTACAGGTAGCGCAGAAGCATTCCGTTACCGGGCCTATGAAACCGATTGTTCCTTCGGCATTCGGCAGTTTGTAATATTTTGCCGGGCCTCTGCCCGATGTCGCCAGGCAGGGTTCAAGCTCACCGATGGATCCTTCAATAGTTTCCCTTATTTCCCTGACAGATACCATTTTACTGCCTTTGTTTCCCGGATTCACCAGCGGCATCATTTCTATAAATCTTACGTGCCAGCCTTCGCTGGCAGTCATCCTGGCAAAATCGAGAATTTCGTTATCATTAATCCCTCTCATAACGACTGTATTTATCTTCACCGGAGTTAAGCCGGCTTTCTTTGCCGCCTCAATGCCATCAAGTACGTCCTTAAGTTTATCGCTGCCGGTAATTTCTTTGAATCTATCTGCCTTAAATGTATCCAGGCTGATGTTCACCCTTTTAAGGCCTGCCGCTTTTAGTTCCTCAGCATATCTGCCGAGCAACGCGCCGTTAGTGGTAAGGGTAATGTCATCAATGCCTTCAACCTGAACCAGCAATTCAATCAGTTTGCTAATATTTGATTTCACCAGCGGCTCGCCTCCTGTTATGCGCAAGCCTTTAACGCCAAGCCTTGCCGCCGCCTGAACTATCCTTTGTATTTCTTCATAGCGTAGTATTTCTTCATGCGCCAGGCAGGGCACTGCCTGCTCCGTACAATATATACAGCTCAGGTCACAGCGATCGGTTATTGAAATACGCATATAGTCGATTCGCCGATGATAAGTATCTAAAAATTCGCTCAATTCACAATCTCCAATCCAGCATTCTAATTATTACCTGGTCTCCCTAAAAAAATAGATGCCTCTCAAAAGGAGGCACCAACAGGCACATGTGCTGTACCGGATATACCCTCCTTTCCAAACACAGGCGGCATAAAGGTTTCCCCTTATACCTTAATCGGTTACCGTCCATAGGCTAAAAGCCATTAGGTGCAGGCAACTCGAAGGGTTATACTATTTAAAACTCTTTCATAAACATATCATTTTCATCCTGCTATGTCAATTAAATCCGAACTCGAAAACAGTCGTCTTAATCCATAATTGCTTATATGCTATAATTCAGTACTTTCGCTTTTGAAGGAGATTATTATGGGCAAAGTCGCCATTGTCACCGACAGTGTCGCCTGCCTCCTCGATAAGCAGGTAAAGCAATATGGAATCAGGGTTGTGCCCATAAAAATATTGTTTGAAGATAAGATCTACCGTGACGGTGTGGACCTTACTACATCCGAAGCCTACCAGCTTCTGGCCAGAGCGCCCGATAGTTTTACGACTTCTCCCTCCTCACCATCTGATTACGCCGACATTTTTCGTGAACTGGCTACAGGAGGGCAGGATATATTTTGCCTTACTACTTCTTCCAAGCTGAGTACAGCCTTTAGTGTAGCCTGTTTAGCCGCCGAACAGGTGAGGCAGGAACTGCCCCACTGCACCATTGAAGTAATGGATTCCAGAAACGCCACCGCTTCACAGGGATTTATCGCTCTGGCGGCGGCACGGTCAGCAGATAAAGGCAACGTACTTAACGAAGTTGCTAAAGCAGCCAGTGTAGTCAGGGACCGGGTTCAATTTCTGCTTGCCCTCGAAACCATCCGCCATGCTTACCGAACGGGGCGAATCCCCAAAATCGCCACCCAGATGGGTTCAATGCTCGGGGTCAAGCCGTTGCTTGCCATATCAAATGGGGTGGTTCACCTTACCGGAATTGCAAGAACAAAACAAAGCGGTATTAAGCGGCTTCTTGAAACTATGAGGCGCAAAGCAGGTAAACAGCCGGTTCATGTCGCCGTCATGCATACCGCCATCCCCGAAGAAGCAGAGGAGTTAAAACAACTTATTTCAACCGAGTTCAATTGCGTGGAATTACTGCTCACCGAGGTAAGCCCCATCATTGGCTATGCTATTGGACCGGGGGCGCTTGGAGCCGCCTTCTATACCCTGCCTTCTGAATAAAATCAATACTCTTCAACAATTTCTTTATCCGGCAAAGTTGCCTGAAGCGGAGGTTCTTTAACCGGCTGCTTCAGAGCTTTTATCATACCGATGGCATTGCGGGGTGCATAGCCCTGCCAGTGATTGTTAAAAAAGGCAAAGGTTAATTTTGCTTTTCGACTGGCGGTTTTTACTTTCTGGGCCAGTTCTTCTATTTCGTCCGCTGAGTAGAGATACTTGTAACGTGTTTCATTATCTCCCCGCCACCAGTTCTCGGCGTTGCGCCCGTGGAAACGGAAATAGGCTGTATCCGAAGTCAATGGTAATTGCCGGGCTATCGAGGTTTCAAATCCGGGTTCGTCTATCTGCACCCAGGAGGTTTTACCCTCCGCCAGTAATTGTGCCGTATTCGGGTCGTCACTCCAGCTGCGATGCCTCAATTCGACAGCCAGTCTGTAATCACTAAAAGCCTTTATGACCGCCATAATTATCTGACGGCTGAAATCATCGCTCTTAAAGCTCGGCGGAAACTGGGCAAGCAAAGCTCCCATCTTACCGCTTTCTACCAAAGGATCAATACTTTTTTTGAATATATCTATATCCGCCCGTGATATAACGGAATCACTGCCCGTCGTTTCTTTGAACATTTTTGGATGGGTGAATTTCTGCCACAGCTTAACGCTGAACAGAAACCCTTTCGGCACCTTACGAGCCCAGTTATGAACATAGCCCAGATTCGGCGGCCTGTAGAAGGAACTGTTTATTTCAACCGTATTGAAAAACTGGCTGTAATAGCCCAGTTCATCAATCTTTCCTTTAGGGTAGAAGTAGCCTTTCCAGGTACCCTCACCTTTCGGGTATGACCAACCCGAGGTGCCGATATATAAACCAGCTTGTTTAGCCATTACTTATACTGACAGCAACTCACCTATGAAAGATTACATGAGCTAGAGCAGCGTCGGTACATCCTTGCCCGCTTCTTCCGTCAAGGCAGCTTTGCTCGTTTGTACTTTCTTTCTCCTCTTCATTTCCTCGACAAGGTTGGCTGATTTCGTATAATAATGTCGTATCTTTTCTACATCACTCAGCTCAGACAAGACTACGGTTACATCCAGCAAGCCTTTCTCTCTGGGGTAATCACCATTCCTTACAATTGCCTGCGGTGCGAAGTTCTTAAGATAGTCGCAGAGTTCCTTGACCATCTCTATATTCATTTCCTTGCTTGGCGCTGAAAGCAAAAACAGGGCACGGTGGGCATCATTCGGATTGCATTCAATCGACAGCTCACTTAAAGCCTGGTCCATAGCTTCTATGCCCTTATGTGTCTTGGTGCTTCTCTTGCGGAAATTTTTTGACCAGTCCGTCGGGAATGTAATGAGAGGTAATTTTATCTCGCCGTAACCGATAGCCGACCATCCGCACAAAGTCTGTATTATATCACCGGCATCGAGCACCTTGGCACCGATGTTATTTTTCCTCTTTTCCTCGCCGGCACACAGCATATCGAAGAAAGGCTCAACTATCATCTGGTTTATTTTCGTCATGTTGCTCTGCAGTGAGAAGTCTTTTCTGACATATCTCTGGTTATCAACCAGGATAACAGCATCCGCCACTTGAGAGATAGATTTAAGGCATACTGCCGTATTGTACAACGCCCTCTCTTCGGCTGTCTCCTCGTGCTCAAATGGAAGAACTATAAGTGCATACACCGGCCTGTCGCTGAAACGCTCTTTAATTGCTTTGGCTATTACCGGCGCCGCCCCTGAGCCTGTACCACCAGCGGCACTGGCAATCACCAGGAAGGCATCGCTTTCATAGAACTTCTGATTTTTTCTCATGGCATCGAGGACCTTGTCGGCATCTTCCCTGGCTATCTCAGCACCGATCTCGCTTATCTTAGCTACACCGTGACCATGGGTTGTGCCAGCACCGATAAGTATGCGGTGCTGATAGGTAGGTTTTATGCTGTATAACCCTGACATATCTGTTGCATCTGTATTAACCGCAAAGGAATCGACGATTATATCAATCCCACGCAGGCTATGCGCCCTTCTATTCAGCCGCTCAAACTCATCAGCAATGCGACCTCCGCATTGTCCAAATCCAAGCACGATTAACTTCATTTTTCACCTCCAATATCCAGGAATTGAAGTCTAGCCTTAAACCGTCTTTTTGTCAATGGATTTCTTTAAGCGCCTGACCAGCCGGTATATCTGGTTTTCCCGGCTATTCTTTGAAAGCCGAGGGGCAGATGTCATTAAGAATGCATATTTCATATTTTGGTTTTCTCGCGTTACAGACGGCGCGGCCATGCCCAATTAACAGATAAGGGAAACTGCCCCACTTAGCCCTGGGTACTTTTTTCATAAGGTCTTTTTCTATCTTATCCGGGTCTGTATTCTGTGTCATTCCCAGACGCCCTGAAACCCGCCTGACATGAGTATCCACCGCTATACCGGCTATAACACCGTAGGTATTGTAAAGTACGATATTAGCCGTTTTACGTGCTACGCCGGGCAGGGTAATCAGCTCTTCCATAGTCTTCGGAACACTGCCGCTGTAATTTGCCTTTATCTTTTTAGCGGCATTTATAATGTTCTTTGCTTTGTTTCGGTAGAAACCGGTCGGCCGTATTTCCTGCTCAAAACGCTCCCGTCTGGCGCCTGCGTAATCATCCGTAGTTTTATACCTGGAAAACAGGCTAGCAGTTACTCTATTTACTGTTTTATCCGTGCACTGCGCCGAAAGTATGGTTGCTACCAGTAACTCAAGGGGGTTGGAATAATTAAGCGCTATTCTGGCATCAGGATACTCTTTTTCAAGCCTCGTGATTATTTCAGTATCTCTCGTTGTTTGTGGCATATTTCATCGTAACTCAGGTATGAATATAACGCACCCTGACTTAAATATACGAATATAAAACTAGATGAATAACGCTATTTATCCTGACCAGCTACTAAATTGTTAATTAGTATCCAGTCGGTAAAAGATATTTAGCTGTTATAATGGAGGTAAAATAATATTTACTATTAGAAATAGGCACCATTTATGCAGTAATGCCATACCACTTCTCTCAGTCACTGGTATTACTATTATGTCAAGTGACCTATTAAAAAGAAACACATATTTAGCTGGTACTAATCCAGCTTTTTAATAATTATTTACAGCTGCAATAAGTGTTTAGCTTTTACCTATTTTAAACATTTTTGTGCCGCATATAGGGCAAACTCCCTGTGTCGCCGGCCTGCCGTTTTTCATCGTTATTGATTTGGGATCTTTCATTTCTCTTTTGGCACGACATTTTACACAATATCCTTGCATGGTCCTACCTCCTTTTTGTTTGGAAGAATAAACCATTCCTCCGACAATGTCAATAGGCATATGATAACATTTTCACAATTGTATCTTATATTATTCAATTTATAAGCCATCCTGCTCCTTTTTGGGCGGCTTATTCCACAGAAAATCCCTTGACAGCTCGTTTAACTAATAATAAGATGCCTATAGAAGTATTTAACGCTTTTAAGGAGGCGCACCATGTACGATATGATAATAGTCGGTGCCGGTCCCGCCGGTCTATCCGCCAGCGTATATGCCGCCAGGAAGCAACTTAAAACCCTGTTGATCAGTGTTGATAT
>DAOVXW010000130.1 GCA_030635945.1 Dehalococcoidia bacterium | reverse complement strand
GTATTCCTCCCAGGAGTAAAGCCCATCAATAACCACCGGTGATTTTTTAAGCGCCAGGTCAATGCGGGACAGATTCAGCATGGCATAGGCAGCCATGCCATAATTTTCCCTCAACTGCTCCCTTATAATGCGCTCGTTTTCCTCGTTTAATTTCAACCCCTGTTTCTTGATTTCTTCGTCGGTTATATCGCCAAACCTTATTCGCTTGAAGCCGTTTTTTTCAAATAATCCGGCCGCTTCCGATTTCCCGGCACCGGCCATACCCACAATAGCAATTATTTGCATAATCTCATATCCCTGAGATTCCATTATAAGAGAAGCGGTGGTCTTATGGCAATAGAATGAACATGGTCACAACCTGTGTTATAATGCGGATTATTCTCCAAACAGGATAAAAAGATGCCCGAGGTTACCAATCTTGCCGATAAAATAGAAAAGCAGCTGCCAAACGAGCTGGTTGGTTTCCTCAAGCAAGCCGGGGAAGTGACTGCCGGCAGAGGGGAGGCTGTTTACCTCGTCGGCGGTGTCGTCCGCGACCTTCTACTGGATAAAACCAACATAGATATTGATCTGGCGGTAGAAGGCGATGCCATAGCTTTTGCCAGGGAACTGATAAGAGATAGAGACGGTAAAATCACAATCCACCGGCAGTTCAATACCGCCAAGATTGTCTGGCATGAATGGAGCGTTGACCTGGCTACCTCCCGCCGGGAGAGCTATTCCCGTCCGGGCGTCTTGCCCACCGTTAAGCCCAGCTCACTTGACGATGACCTCTTCCGCCGCGACTTCACCATTAATGCTATGGCTATTGACCTCAATCCGCATTCCTATGGACGCCTGATTGACCCGTACAGCGGTCAAAAAGACATCAAGCAGGGATTGTTACGTGTTTTACATGAAAAGAGCTTCATTGACGATTCTACGCGTATCTGGAGGGGTTTGCGTTATGAGCAGAGGCTGGATTTCCGTCTGGAGGCGGATACTTTAATATTATTACAGCGGGATATATCCATGCTGGATAGCATAAGCGGTGACCGCATCCGTTACGAGCTGGAATGCATCCTGGATGAGGAGCTGCCGGAGAAGGTCTTGCAACGTGCCGGGAAACTGGGTGCGCTTGAAAGGTTAAATCCTGCCCTTGAGGATGATGGCTGGCTGGCTGATAAATACAATAATGCCAGACAGATGAGCCTGCCCCACAAACCGCCACCCGACCTCTACATGGCGCTGCTGGCTTATAACCTTACCGATAAGGAGAGAGAGCAGTTTATCTCATATCTGAGGTTACCCAAACCAGCAGCCCGAACCCTGAGGGATAGCGGCGGTATCAGGGCTAAGCTTACAGAACTGGCTGCCGCCGCAATAAAACCCAGCCGTATTTATCATCTGTTACACGGTTATTCACCGCAGGCAATCACCTCAAATATCATAGCCAGCGATTCGCCGATAGCCTGCCGTAATATCAAGCTATATTCGGATAAGCTGCAACATATAAAACCGTTACTCAACGGCAACGACCTTATAAAGATGGGCATCCCCCCCGGACCCCGCATAAAAGAAATACTGAACAAGCTCCTTGACGCCCGGCTGGACGGCGAGGTTAAGACAAGGCAGGATGAGGAGGAGATGGTTGGGGAATTATCTGCATAAGTTTAAATTCTTATCCCTGTTACTTCATACGGATTCAATACTACCCAGTGTTTCGGTCAGGTAAGCCTCTAATCCTTGCTCTTTTAAGCCCCTGTATATCTTCTCTGCTTCATCTTTTTCTTTTACCATAGTGAACAATGCCGGTCCCGAACCGGCCAGGTGGACGCTTGCGGCACCGGCTTTTAAAAACTTCTTGCGGTAGCCATCAAGCCCTTCAAAGCTTTTGAAGGCAACTTTTTCAAATACATTAAACAGATTGACGGATGCTATATCTTCGCCTTTCGTCAGCATCGCTACCATTTCCTCTGTCTTTTGCCCACCGGTATTGTGTTTTTTATTAAGAATGGCATATAACCGCCCCGTTTTACCACTGGAGCAGGGTATCGGCGGAATCAATAAAACAACCCACATATGGGGCAAAGAAGGTAGCGGGCTTACCATTTCCCCCCTGCCTTGCAACAGGGCTGTGCCGCCAAAGAGGAAAAAGGAGACATCCGAACCCAGTTGATAGGCTAAGTTAGCCAGCTCCCCCGGTGAAAGGGCTAGCCCCCAGAGTTTATTCAACCCCAGCAGGACGGCAGCAGCATCGCTGGAATCACCACCCAGACCCGACAGCAGCGGGATTTTCCTTGACAGCTCTATAGTTGCCCCTTCGGCGTATCCAGAGGTTTCTTTCAGCAAAGCGGCTGCCCGGGAGACCAGGCTCTGCCCGGCAAACCAGCCGTTATCATCGCATTTAATGGCTATTTTCTTACCCGGCTTTAAGCCGAAACGGTCATAGAGCTTTACCGTCTGGATAATACTGCGTATTTCGTGGAAACCATCGAGGCGTTTTTCCAACACTTCAAGAGTTAGATTTATCTTGGCCGGTGCCAGAACCGTCAGCATGTTATTTCCCCCTGAATATCTGCCATAACTGCTGCCATTCCTCTATGGACAGCGTTTCAGCCCTTCGTTTATATATTATATCCGCCCCGTCCAGTAAAGAAAGTGCCTCCGGTTTGGACAATCCCAATCCCTGAGCCAGAGTGTTTACAAGCTGCTTGCGCGGGGCGCAAAAGCCAGCCCGCACCAACCCGAAAAAGTCATCGATATCATCGACCGCTATCGGCGGCCGGGGGTATACATCTATCCTCAGGATTGCCGAATCAACCTCCGGCGCCGGATAAAAGCTTTCGGCGGGAACATAGCTTATTATCTCCGGCTTACCATAGAACTGGACGCTGACACTCAACAGGCTCATTTTGCCCGGTTCGGCCACGATAACCTCAGCCACTTCTTTTTGCAGCATAACCACCATCAGCCGTGGTTTTAGCGAAGCCTCAAGAAAATACCGCAGCACGGCCGAGGTAATATAGTAAGGCAGGTTAGCCACCACTTTGTAGCTATCAGGTTTGTCTTTTAAGTCCGGTAAGTTCAACTTCTGTTTTTTAATCAGAGCCGCCGGGTCAATCCTTAGGATATCTTCATTTATGACAGACACATTTTTAGCCGCAGCCAGGTCCTGTTTCAGGAT
>DAOVXW010000027.1 GCA_030635945.1 Dehalococcoidia bacterium | reverse complement strand
TGACACGGTCATCCTCAGCCGCTATTTTGCTCACAATAGAGGATGTTTTGTCCGATTAATTATCATCAAGCACCAGAATCTCAAAATTGGGATAGTCCTGTTTCTTAAGGGACTCCAGGAAGGTTGTTATATTATTCTTTTCGTTCCTGGCCGGGATAAGAACAGAAACAAGGGGTGCCGTAGCGGGTATCTTGCTATCCAGGCGAGGCACCTTGAGGCTTCTAAGGTTTAGAATAATATTTATCAAAAAGATACCCAGACAACTAACTATTATCACCTGATATAGCATAATCACAATCCGTTAGTAGGACACTAAGTCTCGTGTCTCCTTGACTGAAACCAGTTTATTAACCTCGGCTTAAAACGAGGGAAGGTCCTTAAGTCATCATACTGCTTTGCCACGAACAATGCCAGGATACACACCATAAACAGTGACTCCCAGGAATATCCCCGTGCCGCTAAAAGGTAGATTATCGTTCCTGCAGGGCCAGTTATGACCGCCCAGGAATGCTGTTCAATAAACAGGATGCCAAACACAGTAAGCAGCACAAAAACGACGAGTATGTCTAACTGGGGCATAGCTATAATGACACCGAAGGTGACCGATACCGATTTACCTCCTCTAAATCTCAGCAGAGGCGAGAAGGAGTGCCCCAGTATGGCGCCCAGCCCGACGGCTACAACTACTCCCATTGAGAGGTCGAAGACGGCATAGGCTATATAAACAAAAGGTATGCCCTTAAGCATGTCCAAAAACACGGCAAGTAGACCGAGCTTAACACTGCCGGCGCGAAAGACATTTGCCGCCCCCGGATTACCATCTCCATACTTCGTTATATCTTTTTTCAGGAACAGGCGTCCGATCCATACTGAAAACGGGCAGGCACCAAGCAAAAAGGCGGCTATAATTAAAAATGTTGAATAAAATATCTCCATAACAACAATTCCAGTATACTCAATTAAGATAGCATACGGTCTTCTTCATAGCAATATTTATACATTATATTTATAGCAAATGTTTTATAAATATAATGACCTCTGACTTTTCCATTAATAACCAGGCATCATTTATTTTTATTCATTACGACGGAAACCGGGGCAAGCTGTTTTGAAGACTTAGAGCCATACTCGTCTATTAAAACAGCCGCCAGAATTACGATATCAAAATAGAAAAAGTATGGCCAGAGGCTACGCCAGGCAAAGAACAGGGGTAGAACGGCCAGCAATGGCCCTGCATGCGGATAGCGAATACAGTTACGGAAATACCAGATTATCGCCACAATGCCGATTATAACTTCCATGGCACCGAATATTAACGATGACTGAATATCCAGAACACTACCGGTAACAAAGGTGACAATGCCGACACCCAGCGGGAATAGATTATCGGTCATAGGCGACATCATTGAAGTCAGCCATAGCCCCGGGTCGGCTATAATAAAAGGCGAATTGGCTATAAAGAATACGGCTGCAACAATAGCCATTACCGACAGCGTTTTTCTTTTACCCATCATACGAAATATAAGTACTAAATAAAAAGGCACCAGGAACCAGCTTACCTGCTTGGTTGCCACCGCTATACCCATAAACAGAGCCGACAACCAGAGATGTCTTTTTGGTAATATCCAGGCCAGTAAAAGAAAGGGGAAATATAGGCTGCCTGTTTCTCCGGCAGCCACGCTATTCCATATCTCCAGACTAACAAGGACAGCTCCTATAAATAAAAGCCTCATATTTACAGGTATCTTATATGTGGCATAAGCCAGCACTGGTAGAATAAGAATAAGGTATACAATTCTGATGTCTTCTATTCCCATCAAGACAAAGGGAGCCGGCAACAAAAAACAGCCGGCGGGATAACCCAGTTGCGATTCCAGTTCAGGAGGTACCTGCTCGGGTGTTTCTAACGCTTCAAGCCAAATTTGTTCCAGCGCTTGTGTGGTTGGATAGGGGAATATTTCGGCAAACCTGCCTTCTTGAAGCGGGGTTGTCTTGTCATAAGACCCGTCGAACTGCTGCATGGCACTTACAACATTGGCATTGGCATATGGATTACCACCTTCAATAAGGTTTTCCGTCGCCTGATGACAAAGTGCCGTAGCGTCATTGTAAGCAAAAACGTTTTCAAAAGCGGTAACAAGTTGTTCCTGCTTTTCGCCCAACCTGTCAACCTTAAATACCCCCAACCCGTACGAAGTTAATATAATCAATAGTATAAGCCCCAATACAATCAGTACCGTGAATATCGTTAGTGCAGCAGGTTTTAGCCAATGCATCTTGTTTTGCAGAAGCCGATCTGTTTGTGGTGCCGCTATCAGAAAAAGTATGACAAACCATATCAGCCAGATAACAGTGCCTGTTAACAACAATGCGGAGTTGCTCCAGACGAAGCCGATGGCAGATAGGGCAGAGGCAAGAAGCTTTATTAATACGGCGATGAAAAATAACAGGATTCTCGGGGTCGGGTTAATATGGAACAGGGCACTAATTCTTCCCTTAGTAGCGGAGTAAATAAGTGCATATCTTTCTGTTCCTTTTGGCTCCACTCCAAATTCCTAACTATCTTTTAAGGTGTATCGCTTCGCCACCAGCATCCAGCGCCGCTTCCCAGATGGCTTCCAGCAGGGCAGGGTGGACATGCATGGTCTTTTTAATGTCATCTATGGTCGCGCCGAGCTTTATAGCCAGTGTAGCTTCCGATATAAGATTAACGGCACCGGCTCCTATGATATGGACACCAAGAACCCTGTCATCTTTATTATCAGCTACTATCTTGACCATACCTCTTCTTTCGCCCAGGATACTGGCTGCCGAATTGGCGGCAAAGGGGAACCGTCCGCATTTTACCTCGTAATCCTGTGTCTTTGCTTCATTTTCAGTCAATCCCACACAAGCTACTTCAGGCAGGGTAAAGGTACACCTTGGTACTGCCCGGTAGTCTATCGTAGAATGCCCACCCAGGGCATTTTCAGCGGCAATACGCCCCTCAGCCATGGCAACATAAGCTAGCATCAATCCGCCTGCTGCATCACCGGCAGCATATATGCCGGATACCGAGGTCTCCATATATTCATCAACTTTAACACAGCCATCACCGGCAGCTACACCACATTCATCCAGGCCCAGTCTATCTAAATATGGCTCATATCCTGCGGCAATAGCTATGCTTTCCGCCTCCAGTGTCTTTTCAATATTCCGGATTGTAACAAATACCTGTTTGGCCTCATCACCCATATCAATTCTTTTGACAACCGCCCCGGTATATACCCTGACACCGTCCCTCTTTAAAGCATCTTCCAGAATTGCCGTTATTTCGGCATCTTCATCTGGTAGAATATGCTGCATCATCTCTATCAGGCTAACCCGGCACCCCATCTTGGCCAGAATTGTCGTCATCTCCACCCCAACCATGCCACCACCTATTATGATCATGCTCCCCGGTATATAACCAAGGTTAAGGATATCCCCGGCGAACATAATCTCCGGGCTATCAGCGCCGAGTACAGATAAAGTTGATGCTTGTGAGCCAGTGGCGAGGATAATCTTATTTGCGCTGAGATTGCGCCTGTTACCTTTCTTATCCGTAATCTCTATACTTTCTTTAGATAAAAGTCTGGCGCGGCCATTTATAACTTCAATGTCATTCGCTTCTATTACACCGGTAAGCCCAGTTATCAATTCTGATACCAATTTGTTTTTGCGGGATTGCACATCAGCCATATCAATGCCGATTTCTGCGACACCAATGCCATATCTTGCAGAATCTTTTATGAGCTGATATATTTCCACGCTTCTGAGAAGAAACTTAGCGGGGACACAGGCCCTGTTAAGACAGGCGCCACCCAATTCTCTGTTTTCAATCAAAATCACTCTGGCGCCGAGCTGAGAAGCTCTGATAGCAGCCGTATAGCCAGCTGGGCCACCACCGACTACTGCAATAGTCGTTTTCTCTTCCAAGATATTATTCTTTCACCAAATACCGTCGTTTATTTAATCAGATCAACATATTCATCCGCAGATAATAAGGACTCCAGCTCATCGGTATTGTCAAGTTCAATAACAAATATCCATCCCTTGCCGTAAGGATCGCTATTTATCAATCCGGGTTTACTTTTCAGTAGGTTATTTACCTTGATAACCGTTCCACTGACTGGGCTATAGAGGTCACTGGTGGCTTTTGACGATTCTATGACACCGAAAACTCCATCCCGGCAGACAACAGCACCTGCCTTAGGCAGCTCAATAAAGACGATTTTTCTCAGTTGCTCCTGATAATAGTGAGTGATACCAATCTTTGCCCTGTTATCTTCTTCAATTTTCAGCCAGTTGTGTTCAGTGCTGTATTTCAATTGGGTGGGGTACATCCTTGCCTCCTGCGACCTTATATTATTATATCTATACAGATTCCTTTCTGTTTCCCACCATTCAACCACCCCCTATAGAATATCACAAGGTTATGCCTACTTAAAGCATTAACAGTTTCTAATTCAACAAAGTTTGTTAAACAACCGATTGCTATTATTAAATGATGAGAATATACACTAATTTTTGTAGTTAAATCTATAGACAGTATTGACTTTCAAACTTATTAAGTGTAATCTCTATTTGGTATAAAGCTAGAGGAAGCTAGATCTATTTATGTTATGTTGCCAAGATTACTCTTTATAATGTTCTCATATCACCTGTTTAGAGAGTTTTATATTTTCAAGCTAGTAAAGGAGGCAATATATGGTCAATAAAAACACTGATCCATCTGGGAAACAGGGTAGTGGGCCACCACCACCCAAAATACTAACCAAACCACTGCCTGTAATACTCGATGAAATGGATGCTAATATAAAGGCGGCTATTGAAGCTGCCAGAAGAGCCGAGGAGGCAGCCAGTAGGGCTAACCAAGCTGCCAAATCAGCCACACAAGCTTCCAGCGAAGCCGAAAAGATGGCAGAGGAGGCACGCAAAGCCGGTGAAACGGCAGCACAGGAGGCTACTGCCGCTGCCGCCGAAGCCGCCGCCAAGGCTGAGAAAATAGCCATGCGTGCAATAGCGTCGGCTGAAAAAGCATCCTCCGAGGCTGAAAAGGCAGACCGTGAAGCCAGAGAAGCAAGCCGGGAAGCTATAGAAGCCTCTGAAGCATCCTCAAAATTAGCTGAGGAAGCTGCCCAAAGAGCCGAAGAGGCAGCTAATAAAGCTGAGGATACGGCAAGGGCAGCCAAATATGCCGCTGAAGAAGCTACCGTAAAAGCCGAAGAGGTAGAGTTATCGGCTAAGGAAACAGCTGCCGCTGCATTTAAAGCAGCCGAAGATGCAGCTTTAAGAGCAGAGAATGCAGCCATCGCCGCCACAGGAGCAGTTGAACGTTCTATGGAAGCTGCCGGTATTGCCGGTAAGCAAGCTGACGAAACAATAAAATCGGCAAAAACAGCGGCTTCAAAAGCTATCTCAAGTTTAACCGTAGAGTCAGCCAAGAAAGCTGATGAAATAGGCAGGGAAGCCAAAAAAGCAGCGGCAACCGCTTTTCGTCTGGCTGAAGAGACGGCCAGAAAGGGTGAGTTAGCCGATATAACCGGTGATGAAGCTATTTACGCAGCCACCAGGGTACCGGGTATCCTTTCCGAGAGAATCGACGAAGCCGGTAAAGACGCAAAAGCAGCAGCAACCAAAGCCTCCCGCATTGCTGAAGAGGTAAACGGTAAAGCCGAACTTGCTGACATAGCCGGTGATGAGGCTTTAGCGGCTGCCGTTAAATCAATCGCCGAACAGGCTGCCGGACGTGCTACTGAAGCAGCCACGGTTTCGAAAGAAGCCGCTATTGGTTCAATAGAAGCTGCCAGGGCAGCCGCCAGGATAGCTGAAGAGAAGATGAAAGCAGCCAAGACAGCAGCTGAAGAAGCGGCCAGAAGTATGACGATAGAGGCAGCCAGAAAAGCCGACGAAGCGGGAAAAGAAGCCAAAAGGGCAGCAGCAGCGGCTACCCGCTTGGCTCAGGAAGCCGCCAGACGTGGTGAGATGGCTGGTATTGCCGGAGAAGAAGCCCTTGATGCAGCGACACAGGTATCTGGCGCACCAGCTGAAAAAGCTGATAAGGCAGGCAAAGAAGCAAAAGAAGTGGCAGCTGAAGCAGCCAGAGTCGCTGCAGAAACAGCCAAACTGGCCGAGCAAACAGACCTGGCGGCTGATGCAGCTATAGCGGCCGCTATTTCCGCCGCCGGTGGACAGGCTATTGCCAAAGCAGAAGAAGCCAAGAGAGCTGCTCAGCAAGCAACCGCCAGGGCCGAAGAAATAGCCAGGGTAAGAGCCGAGGAAACTAGGAGAGCTGCCGAGGAAGCGGCATCCAGGGCAGAGGAGATTGCCAGAGCCGCACAGGAAGCCGCCGACAGGGCTATGGCTAAAGCAGAAGAGGCACTTGTTAGGAAGATAGTCAGAAAACTTACACAGTCAGAGTGGACCATATACGGCGTTATTATCATATTGGCTGTAATATTCGGTGCTGTTATGTTGGCCGTCGCCGTCGCCGGTTCGTTATAAACCTAATATAATCAGTAGGGGAAAACTTTACATAATATATACTAATAATGGCAGTTTTATAATTACCTTAAGTTGTTTTGGTAGTTTATAGCTGTTATACTAGAATATAGTTGATATTAAAGCCTCTCGTTCCTTGTAGGGTGAGGGGCTTTTATTTAGAGGATTTTAATGGTTTATGTTAATAAAGAACAGTCGGGAGATGATAAAGATATAGAGACAATACGCCACTCAGCTTCGCATATTATGGCTGAAGCGGTTTTTTATCTTTTCCCTGACGCCAAATTCGGCATAGGTCCGGCTATTAAAAATGGCTTTTACTATGACTTCGATCTACCCCGCCCCCTAACCACAGATGACCTGCCTGCCATCACCGATAAGATGAACGAGATAATATCCGGTGATTTGCCATTCATCAGGGAGGAAGTTAGCAAGGCAAAGGCGCAACAGATATTCGCTTCTCAATCCTATAAACTTGAGCTTATCAATGAAATTGAGGATGATACAGTCAGCCTTTACAGCCAGGGTGAATTTATCGATTTATGCCGTGGGCCTCATATAAAATTAACCGGTGAGATAAAGGCATTCAAATTGCTAACTATCGCCGGCGCTTACTGGCGTGGTAGCGAGAAAAATCCAATGCTGCAACGAATTTATGGCGTTGCCTTCGATACACGTAAAGCCCTTGACGAATATCTTAATAGGCTTGAGGAAGCCGGCAAACGTGATCACCGCAAGCTGGGAAAAGAGCTGGACCTTTTCAGTATTCACGAGGAATCGGGGCCCGG
>DAOVXW010000020.1 GCA_030635945.1 Dehalococcoidia bacterium | reverse complement strand
TCGAATTCAAACGATACAGCAGCTCTGCCGCCAGGCTGGCGAATCCATCGCAATCATCTTTTTTCTTTACCCACGTCGTTTGCGGGTAGCTGATGCTATCGTATAAATGCATTAATCCTTCCATCTTCCATGTAATTTGCTTCAAACAAGTCTCTATATCCTCTAATGCATCAGCTTCCGGTAGAGGTTCTTTAAGATATCGGCGCTCAAACAGCCAGCGGCGTAGTTTCGACCATTTATAGCGTCCACTGCGCAGCCACCACCTGGCAACGAACTTGCTTATAGTATTCATAGCGCCTCATTTCTATAATTATCTTGAGTCTTTATACCATTATTTGGCTTTCTGTTCAATTTATTATTCCATCATTATCCTGTATCGCCTTTAGTAAGCATTGTGCTTCTTTCGGTATTGAACTATAATATCCCGTAATATTTTAATTTCCTGCCTTATTTGTTTTTTATCATTCCATTTATGAAAGGAGTTATGATGGCTCAAGATGCTATTGTTGCTGATAAACTTGCCTACTGGTTCGGTGACCTTGTAGCTGTGGACCACATTAGTTTTAGCGTAGCTAAAGGAGAGATTCTTGGTTTTCTGGGTCCCAACGGCGCCGGCAAGACAACGACTGTTAAAATGCTTACCGGACAGCTCAAGCCCAAAGATGGAAAGGCTATTCTTCTCGGTATGGATGTTCCCGAAAATATTGAACATGTGCAATCGGAAATCGGCGTCTGCTTTGAAGATACAAACCTCTATCAGCGTATGAGCGCCGTAGAAAACCTTAACCTTTTCGCCCGCCTGTTTAATGTAAAATCTTTCGATGCTTATGCTCTGCTTAAAAGGGTGGGGCTTGCCGAACGCGAGAAGGACCGTGTGGAAAACTACTCAAAAGGGATGAAGCAGCGTCTTATGGTTGCCCGGTCTCTCGTAAGCCAACCCCAGATTCTGTTTCTTGACGAACCCACCACCGGTCTTGACCCGACATCTTCCGAAGCCATCAGAAACATCATACTCGAAGAACGTAAGCGTGGGGCTACCATCTTTTTAACCACTCACGATATGATGGAGGCGGATAAGCTATCCGACCGGGTGGCTTTTATGAACCAGGGCAAAATAGTAGCCCTTGATAAGCCGCTCAACCTTAAACAGAAATATGGAAAACGGGCACTCAAAGCCAGGGTTTCTGGTAAAAGCGGCACTCTGGAGAGCCGTGAAATTGTCCTGGATACTCCCCAGACCCCAGGAGACCTCCAAAACCTTTTCGAAAAGGAGAACGTGGTCACCATACATAGCGAAGAAGCAACCCTCGAGGATATATTCATAAAGATTACGGGCCGGGGGCTCACTGAATGAACTTCGGCGTTATAAAAGCACTGGTAGTCAAGGATTTTGCTCTTTTTTTCAGAAACCGATTCTATACTTTTATAACAATTCTGGGCGTTATTACCTATCTTACTATTTATTTTGTAATGCCTTCTTCGGTTGACGAAAAACTTGAACTGGGGCTTCATGCCCCGGTTATGCCCCCCGTTTTTGAAATTATCCAGCAAGAAGAGGGGCTTGAGTTTGTTTTGTATGATTCTAAAGAAGCCCTTAAAGATGCGGTAACGGATGGAACGCATGAAGCCGGAGTAGCCTTGCAGGTAGATATTATGGAAAAGTTTGCCTCCGGATTGAAGCCGTTTGTAACCCTCTATTTTTCAACGGATGCCCCAGATGAATTAAAAGACATTGTAGAGGCTCTAATAATAGAGTTGTCTTATCTTCAGACCGGCCAGGCACTTGGCATTGAAGTATCCGCCAAAATACTGGGCCCCGATCTTCTGGGAGAGCAGATACCAATACGCGACCGAATGCGGCTTATGCTGGCTATCATGCTGATTATGTTCGAAATGATGGGTCTTGCCAGCCTCATCAGCGAGGAGGTTGAACAGGATACCATCCGCGCCCTGCTGGTTACCCCGATGAGTGTCCGCGACTTTTTCACCGCCAAACTGATTATGGGAGTCAGCCTCGCCTTTGTTCAGGGAGCGTTGTTTATGGCTATCGTCGGCGGACTTAACAGCCAACCGCTTATTGTTCTTACTGCATTACTGCTGGGTAGTGCATTGTTCACCGGCAGCGGTTTCCTGATAGCCTCCCTTGCGAAAGATATGCTGACTTCTATGGGTTGGGGAATAACTTTACTTCTTATTTATAGCATTCCGGCGTTCGGTGTTATATTTCCCGGCACTGTTACCGGTTGGGCTAAAGCCATCCCCACGTATTATCTTACAAATACAATCCACCAGGCATCTAATCTCAACGCCGGCTGGGGTGATATCTGGACCGATTTATTGATATTGCTGGCGTTTATTCTGGTTATCGTATGGGGTGGTATAATGGCGCTTAGGAGAAAATTCAGATGAACCTAAAGCGTATATCTATCCTGCTGGGTAAAGAATTTATACATAGCCCGAAAAACTTCATGTTTATCTGGGCAATCGTTGCCCCGCTTGCCTTTACGCTGGTGGCAACGCTAGCTTTCGGTACGCTTTTTTCCGAGAAACCCAACCTCGGAATCGTGAATGAAGGTAATTCTCAACTGGTTGTTATGGCTCAGGAGCTTGATTCGGTTACCGCTAAAACATATGAAGATGTCTCCAGTCTTAAACAGGCTACCGAGAGCGGCGCAGTGGATATGGGTATAGTGCTGCCGCAGAACTTTGATAATGCCGTTTTGCAGGGAGAGATAGTCGTTATTGAGGCTTATATCTGGGGAGAAAGCCTGGCTAAAAACCGCATAATACTGCCGACAATAATATCCGATCTTGTAAGAGAGCTTGCCGGCCAGGAGGTGCCGGTTGAGATTGAATCGGTTACGCTCGGTGATGAGGTCAGTACACCCTGGAGCGAGCGCCTGATACCCTTCCTGGTGTTTATGGGCGTATTCTTTGGCGGGCTTATGTTACCATCAACCTCGCTTATAGAAGAGAAGCAGAGAAAAACCTTTGAAGCTCTGGTTATTACCCCGGCGTCAATCAGCGATATCTTCATAGCCAAGGGAATCCTAGGCATTGTTCTCAGCGTTTTCATGGGGGTTGTCATCTTGCTTTTAAACCAGGCTTTCGGCGCCAATTCTTTATTGCTGGTGGGGGTACTTTTCCTCGGCGCCATTATGGCAGTGGAGCTTGGCTTAATCTTTGGCGCTTTAATAAAAGATATAACAACCCTTTTTACCATATGGAAAGCCGGAGGCATTATTTTATTTGGCCCTGTATTTATCTATATGTTTCCCCAGATTCCGGAGTGGATAGGTAGACTATTCCCCACCTATTACGCACTCCAGCCGATAGTGGAGCTAAGCCTGCGTGGCGGCGGCTGGTCCGATATAGCAGTAAGTGTGTTCATACTTATCGGCATCGATATATTGCTTGTTTTTGTCATCGCTATAGCAGCCAGAGGATTGATGCAACGCTCATAACAATTACCGATAAAGCACGTTTAGCTATGATTTGCTGTATCACAGATAAATGTTGAGGACTATAATTTCTCTAACAGAACTGCTAATTTTATACTGATTGACTCTTTACTTTTGTCTTTTGTGATTTTGCCTGCAGTATATCCCGCAGGAATTCTGCATTCTGACACTTGCTTAAAGCTTCATCCGGTGATATTACACCATTTTTCACGAGATCAGCCAACGTTTGATCCATGCCAAATAGGTTTCCGTTATTGCTGGAAATAGTCATGGAATCCTGTATCGATCTTTTTATTTTGCCATCAACGATCATTATGTCAAAAATGGCAATTCTCCCTCCGCTAATCCGGGTTATCAGTTTCTGTGATAATATCGCTTCCAATACCCTTGATAACTGAATTCTTATCTGTTTCTGCTTATCTTCGGGGAAGACCTCAAAAATATGGTCAATTGCCTGAATGGTATCATTGGCATTCAATATGCCAATTACAAGGCGCCCTGTCTCAGCCACCCTGATGGCATTGGATATTGTATCCGGATCACGCATCTCCCCAACAACGATGATATCCGGGTCATGCCGCTGTGCGTGTTTCAACGCAATAGCAAACGACTGGGTATCATCTCCTATATCTCTTTGGGCAATTATGCTCTTATTATTACTGTGCAGGTATTCAATGGTATCCTCGATAGTAATTATGTTCCGTTTTTCATTCTGGTTGATATAATTTACCAGGGCTGCCGTGGTAGTAGATTTACCGCTGCCGGCAGGTCCGGTTATAAGTATAAGCCCGTATGGTTTTAGAATGAGGTCTTTTAAAACTCGGGGTAATTCTAAGTCATCTATTGATAGAACATCAAAAGGCACCATGCGGAAAGCAATGCTTATCGTTCCTCTTTGCCGCATAACATTAACTCTGAATCTGGCTAATCCCGGGATGCTATAAGCAAAATCCAACTCTTTCTCTTTCAGAAAAACACTTCTATGTGTCGGAGTAGCTATACGTTCGAATGCCATTTCAATATCCTTAGAATCCATTGAAGGCAAATCTTCCTGCGTTACCAGCGCCCCATCAATGCGTAGTACTGGCGGGCTGGGCACTCTTAAATGCATATCCGAGGCTTTCTTATCTACCATTATTTTAAGCAGTTCGTTTACTTCCATAACATATCATCCGTGATAACTTATTTTTTAAATTTGTTACTATTGCTTTATACTAAAAGTCTCCGTATCGGTTTTACTGATACGGTTTGCTTCTGTTTCCATCTTGTTTACTTCTTCTTCGGTGAATAAACGCCATCCTCTCCTGTCTCTGTATTCCGGCTCGCTGAAAGTGCCTTCGGTAAGCCAGCGGAAAAGTGTCGTTCGGCTAATGCCTACTATCCCACAGACCTCGGCTGTTCTATAGTATTTTTGGCCACTTAAAGTTACAGGCATATTCCTACCCCTTTAATACGTTTCGGGTATATTCTATTGTAGTCTCATAAAGCAGGTAAATCCCTCTTTAGTACTAGTTTTCACATTACTATAGTCATAGTCAGGTAAGGGGATATACCTGGTGGTGATAGTTTTTGGATTTGCAGATACGGGGATTAAGAACTCCATGCCCTATCGATGGCCTGCCTTAGCTCTTTTACAAAACCGCAGACCGATTTGAAATTATCTTTCGCCTGCATAAGTTTGATTATCTGGCTGCCGACAATAACACCATCGGCTACACTGGCTACCTGTTCTGCCTGCTGCGGGGTTGATATGCCGAAACCGACACATATCGGCTTCGATGTTTTCTTTTTTATCCCGGTAACCAGTTCACCGAGGTCAGTTGTCAGGCTTTCCCTGGCGCCGGTAGTGCCGGTTACCGATACCAGATAAATAAAACCGCGCGATCTTCTCACCACCATTTCTATGCGTTCTGCGGTGCTTGTCGGCGCCAGCAAGTAGATGAGGTCAAGGCCCTGTTTATGGCTTATGGTTTCCAGTTCAAAACCTTCATCCGGTGGCATATCGGGCACGATTATGCCGTTAACACCGGCTTCGACACTATCGCAGCAGAATTTTTCAATCCCGTATTTAAATACGGGATTATAGTAGGTCATAAAAACCAGCGGTATGCTTACCTCCTGACGCAGCTGTCGCACCAGCTCAATACAATGCTTCGGAGTCGTTCCGTTCTGCCGGGCGCAGAAGCTGGCTTGCTGTATGGTAGCGCCATCCGCCATTGGGTCGGAGAAAGGTATTCCCAATTCCACAATATCGCAGCCGCTTTCAGCCAGCATGGGCACCACTTTTATAGTGGCTTCAATACTGGGATAGCCTACCGTTACATAGGCAATAAGCGCCTTTTTTCTCTTCTTTTTAAATACATCATCTATGCAACTCATAAACCAGCCCCCATTGCTTCGGCCACTATATCTATATCTTTATCCCCGCGGCCGGAAAGATTTATGACAATAATTTCATCCCTGTTCAGCGAACCTGCCAGCTTTGCGGCATAATATATGGCATGTGCCGATTCCATCGCCGGCATAATTCCCTCTGTGCGGCACAGCAGTCTGAATCCCTCAAGCGCCTGCCCATCATCCACGGCAACGTATTTTACCCGCCCACTGTCTTTCAAAAAACTATGTTCCGGACCTACTCCGGGATAATCAAGCCCGGCGGATATACTGTGTGTCTGTTTTATCTGTCCTTCTTTATCCTGTAAGAGATAAGATCTGGTTCCGTGCAGGATGCCTGTGCTGCCGGCAACCAGTGTTGCCGCATGCATACCGCTTTTTAAGCCTTTACCCGCCGCCTCTACGCCGATAAGCCTGATCTCTTCATCTTTTAAAAACGGGTGGTATATGCCGATTGCATTACTGCCACCGCCGACACAGGCGACTATATAATCCGGTAACCTGCCGGTTTTGTCTTTTATCTGCTTTCTGGCCTCCTTGCCGATAATCGACTGGAAATCACGCACCATTCGCGGGTAAGGCGAGGGGCCGACAACCGAACCCAGCAGGTAGTGGCTATCCCGGGCATTTGTTACCCAGTCCCTGATGGCTTCGTTGATGGCGTCTTTTAGTGTCCTGCTGCCCCCGCAAACAGTTTTTACCTCAGCGCCCATTAACTTCATGCGAAAGACGTTCAACGCCTGCCTTCTTACATCCTCTTCCCCCATATAAACAATACATTTAAGCCCCAGTTTGGCGCATACTGCAGCCGTGGCTACCCCATGCTGCCCGGCTCCGGTTTCGGCAATTATCCGCCGTTTGCCCATTTTACGGGCAAGTAATCCCTGTCCCAGCGCATTGTTTATCTTGTGGGCACCGGTATGAGCCAGGTCTTCCCTTTTGAGAAATATTCTGGCGCCGCCGCAATGTCCGGTCATTCCCTCTGCATCATATAATGGCGTCGGTCTGCCCGAATAGTCCCGTGATAGCGATTCAAACTCACCCCAGAAGGCGGCATCGTTTTTTAATACCCGATAGTTAGCTTCCAGTTCGTCCAGCACCGGTATCAGTGTCTCGGGCACAAATCTGCCGCCGTATTCCCCAAAATAGCCCTTCTTATCCGGCTGCATTTTCCACCTCCTTCTCTGCCTGCCTCACGGCTTTAATAAAAGCATTTATTTTTTTTATATCCTTTTCGCCACCGCTCTCAACTCCGCCAGAGACATCAACTCCCCAGGGATTTACCTGTTTTATGAGACCGCTGATGTTATGCGGCGAAATCCCGCCGGCAACCATTACCGGATATTTTTTTGATACCTCTTCAGCCAGTTTCCAGTCAAACGTCCTGCCGGTTCCGCCATATATATTCTTCGTTTTCGCATCAAGAAGGAGGACAGGTTTTTGTTTCAAGCCTGACCTGTAGCCTTTTTCCATCTCGTACAATACCTGTCCAGCTGTCCGGTCGGCTTCTATATGAATAACCTTTATAAGCGGACGTTCAATCTGCCGGCAATAATGCCAGCTTTCATCACCGCTGAACTGTACCATATCAAGGCGGCAGTATTCGGCAATGTTGTTTATTTCACCGGCAGGCAAATTTACAAAGACGCCGACAATCAGCGGACGTTGCTTCAACTCATGAACAGCTTCAACAATCTGCAACGCCCTTTCCGTAGAAACCTGGCGCCTGCTCGGGGCAAAAACCAGCCCCAGAAAATCGGCACCGGCTTTAGCGGCGGCTATTGCATTGTTTTTATCGATCAATCCGCAAATTTTTATCTTTGCCACAGCAATCCCCTCATCTTTTCAGCGATATCCGTCACAGACATCAGCGCCTCGCCGACAAGAACAGCATTAACTCCCCATTCTCTCAATCTTGCTATATCATCCCTATTTTTTATACCGCTTTCGCTGACAACCAGCCTGTCTACCGGAATAAGCGGCTTTAACCGTTTCGTAGTAGTTATATCCACTTTAAATGTATTCAGATTGCGGTTGTTTATACCGATAATGCCGGCACCACTCTCCAGGGCAATCTCAAGCTCGTTTTCATTATGCACCTCCACCAGACATTTCATACCCTGACGGTGGCTTAATGACAGCAATTCCTTTAATCTGTCCGGCTCCAGAATAGCTACGATGAGCAATAAACTATCGGCGCCATATGCCCGCGATTGATAGATTTGGTACGGGTCAAATATAAAATCTTTCCTTAACAGGGGTACCCTCTTGTCCCCCAGCTCATCCCCCACCCGTTTCAGGTAATCAAGGCTACCCTGAAAATATTTCGGTTCTGTCAACACCGATATTGCCGCCGCACCATTAGCGACATAGGTCTGTGCTATTGTCAACGGATCAAAATCATCCCGGATGACTCCCCTTGACGGCGAAACTTTTTTT
>DAOVXW010000178.1 GCA_030635945.1 Dehalococcoidia bacterium | reverse complement strand
CCATTCGCGCTTTGATTATACACGGCTCTTCCCTGCTGACATCCTGGCCGCAGACCCCCATATGGGAACAAACCCTCTCAAAAATGGACTTCGTAGTCTGCATTGACCGCCAGCTGACCGCCGATGCCGTCTATGCCGATATCTTACTACCGGCTACCACCATGTTTGAGAATGAATCTTATATGGTCTACGGTCCTGTCTTCCGCCACCGTGAGAAAATTATTGAGCCTCTGGGGGAAGCATGTAACGATTACCTTATTATGGCAGAATTAGCCGAGCGCCTCGGTTACGGGCATCTGTTCCCGCAGACCGAGGAGGGTATGGTTCGCTTCGCACTTGAAGGCTCCGGCTATACCCTTGAAGATGTGAAAGCAGCCGGCGGCTGGGTCAGCCTGCAGACGCATATGCTTGAATACAAGAAATGGCAAAAAGGGAAACTGAGAAGGGACGGCAAACCCGGATTTGACACCCCTACCGGCAAGTTCGAGATATGGTCTACAATCTTTGAAGAATACGGCTACGAGCCGCTGCCCAAATACATAGAACCAACAGAAAGCCCGCTGGGCAATCCCGGGCTGGCAGAGGAGTTCCCGCTTGTTTTCAACTCCGGCGCCCGCCCGCAAACAGACTTCCGCTCCCAGCACCATGGTATCGAAAGCCTTGTCAGGGATAATCCCGAACCCGTAGTGCAGATAAATACCGAAGATACCCGCCAAAGGAATATTCAGAACAGGGATCTGGTTGAAGTGCGCACCCCCAGAGGCAGGGTGCCTTTCAGGGCTCAGGTCACCGGCGATATCATGAAAGGAGCGGTAGAGTGTATGATGGGTGGCGGCACACCGGTAGGCACAAAGGCATGGCAGGAATGGAATGTAAACGAGCTTACGGATATAAATAATTACGATATTATCTCCGGCTTCCCTGTATACAAAGCCCTGCTCTGCGAGGTGGTTAAAATAAAACGGGGCGGTGCCGGTTCCGCGGATACCGCTAACAAACAGAGGGCGATGCATAAACGGGACAAACACAGTATAGCTAAAAGGAAGCTAAAAGCACGCATCTACCTCGATAACAACGCCACCACAAGAGTGGCTGACGAAGTAAAGGAAGCCATTCTGCCCTACCTGGAAGATGTGTACGGTAATCCTTCCAGTATCCATAGTAGCGGCAGGTCATCCAGTGATGCCGTAGACAAAGCGCGTCAACAGTTAACCAGACTGATAAACACCAAGCCAAGGAGAATTGTTTTTACCGGAGGTGGTTCGGAAGCCAACAATCTGGCACTTAAGGGTTTAGCCTTTTCGCGGCGGAACAAAGGCAATCACATCATCACCACTACCATTGAGCATCCGTCCATACTGAATTCATGTAGGTCTTTGGAAAAGCTCGGTTATAACGTCACCTATCTTGATGTCGACTCGAATGGCTGGCTGGCTCCGCAAAAATTGCAGGCTGCACTGACCGATAATACTATCCTCGTTTCCATTATGACAGCCAATAATGAAACAGGCACTGTTTTACCAGTCAAGGAATTGTGTGCCATTGCCCACGATAAAGGCGTTCTGTTCCACACCGACGCCGTCCAGGCTATCGGCAAGATAGCTGTAGACGTCCAGGAGCTGGGTATTGATATGCTCAGTATCGCCGGCCATAAATTCCATGCTCCCAAAGGTATCGGCGCTCTATATGTAAAGAAAGGGATTGATATTGAACCGATTATTGATGGAGGCAGCCAGGAGATGGGATTACGGGCTGGAACAGAGAACGTTCCCGCTATTGCCGGACTGGGTAAAGCCGCCGAGCTGGCGCTACATGCAATACGCAATTCGGAAAATATAAAGTCATTACGGGACAAACTGGAAGATGGTATCAAAAACCTTATACCGGGTGCCAGGCTTAATGGTCACCGGCAAAAGCGCTTGCCTAACACACTGAAGCTGACCCTGCCGGGACTGCGCGGCGAATCGCTCGTTATTGCGCTTGACCAGCACGGCATCTTCCTTTCTTCGGCATCCGCCTGTAAATCAGGTTCTGTTGAACCAACGCATGTTCTGATAGCCATGGGGCTGAGCGAAGAGGAAGCCCACTGCTCTGTTCGTTTTTCTTTATCCCGCTATACTACCGAAAAGGATATAGAAGAAACCATATCGGCGATGAGGCAGGTATTAAAAGAAAAAGACATGGTACGGCTAATCCCCTGCAAGTAGATATATATTATAAAGCTGCCTGCTCCGCCTGGACAAGGTGCATGACACTGAACCATTGCTTTTCATCGGTCCAGGCCTTCTTCAGTAAAAAGCCGGCAGCATTAGCCATATGCTCAAATTCTTCTATGCGATATTTATAAGAGCTTTCCGTCCAGATACTTTCGCCTTCGGTGAAACGGATAGCCAGATTATCCAGACGCACCACCTGCTCTTTCAGGCTTACAAGGTGCATCTCTATCCGGCCCTTAATCTGATTATAGAAAGCGCAGTGCTCGAAGTATTCAGGTTGAAAATCGCCGTCAAGCTCACGATTTATGCGCTCCAGAAGGTTTAAATT
>DAOVXW010000043.1 GCA_030635945.1 Dehalococcoidia bacterium | reverse complement strand
GCTGTAATTGTATTTCTGCTTTTTATTACAACTTTAGATTCCACAATTCTATTAAATCTAGCGCTTGGCTTTATACCATTCGTATTATCTCTGGCAATGTTTATCGGTTCATCGTGGTATTTAGAGGGCAGTGCAGATTTCTATGCAATTACTCAAATGGGTAAAGAAAGATTTCTGGCTGCACGCCAGGCAATAAAAGCCAAGCATCCCAATCCGGGATTTATAGATATAGCCATCAGCAGGTTAACTCACCCCCCGCTCGGGCTTCTGCTGGAAGTTTACGATTACTTTCACAAACCCGAAGAATAACCGAAGTTCATTTACCCCAAACCCCATCTTTGTATATCTTCTCCAGTTTTACTTCGGTTATCTGATCTATTAAATCCTCACTGCTCTTTGTATATACCTTTATGTAGTTAGTGGTAAGCCCGGACCAGATTCTGTTGGTTTTTTGTTCCCACAGTACGGGCATCGTTCTGCCCATAAACCGCTTTCTGAAGTTAGCGGCGCTTTCTTCAGCCAGAGCCAGCATTTTGCGGCTTCGCTCCTTTTTAACTATAGAGCTTACCTGCTCCTCCATTTCAGCCGCCTGTGTGCCGGGGCGCGGGGAAAAAGTGAAGACGTGGATACGGGTAAAATCCATCTCTTTGCAGAATCTGTAACTTTCTTCAAACTCATCATCGCTTTCGCCGGGGAAACCAACGATAATATCTGTGGTAATAGCTGCTTCCGGTATTATGGAGCGGATTAGAGACACCGCCTCATCATATTCTTTAGCTGAATAACGGCGTCCCATCCGCCTTAGAACGCTATCACTGCCGCTCTGAAGGGAGAGATGCAAATGGGGGCATAACCTCGTATTACGCCACGACTGCATCAACTGCGGCGTGATATGGTGGGGCTGGAGCGATGACAGTCTCAATCTTACGATATCGGTTTCATCTAAAATCTTCTCAACCAACCTGTTTAAATCAATCTCATTAAAGCTGTAAGAGCCAATCTCGGTGCCGGTAAGCACCACCTCTTTATAACCGCAAATTATCCTGTCTCTAACCCTGGTGATGATATCCTCGGCCGGCAGGCTTTCTTCCCGTCCCCTTACCACAGGCACAATGCAATAAGTACAGCAGTTATTACAGCCGTCCTGCGCTTTGATAAAAGCCCGGTTTCTGGTGCCGCTTTCACGTTCTACCTTTAAATCTCCCCCGTTACAATCCGATACATCCAGGCAACCCTCCGCTTCCAGCAATTGCACTATATTCATTTTTTTATCATTCTCAAGTACCATATTAATCCCATCGATATCAGCCAGCTCCTGACGGGTACGCTGGGCATAGCAGCCGGTAGCAACTATGACAGCTTCGGCATTGCGTCGGCGAGCCATCCGCAGCAGGTGGCGTGATTTTCGGTCGGCAATATGGGTTACGGTGCAGGTATTCAATACATAGACATCTGCTTTATCAATCGATGCAGTCAGCCTGTATCCCGCCTTAACAAACTGCTCTGCCATTAGCTCTGTTTCAGCCTGATTCAGTTTGCAGCCAAGAGCATCAATTTTAACTCTTTTGCTTTTAGATTTCATGCTCACTTAAAATCTCTTTTCACATAATTCAGCTATACTTGAATTATAACAAACGAACCCCCATTCTTGCAGGAACGCTCAAATTATGTTATAAATATCATAGCATTTATTGCTCTTTTAGCGTTTTATAATGACTTACGAAAGCACTAGAGTTGTTGTTACCGGAATAGGCACACTGAACCCATTAGGTCTGGATATGTCTACGACCTGGGAAAACTTGGTTGCCGGTAAATCAGGTATTGATTACGTCACCCTCTTCGATCCCCATGAAATTAATACCAAATTCGGCGGCGAGGTCAAAGGCTTTGAAGCCACCGATCATATGAACCGCAAGGAAGCCCGCCACATGGACCGCTTCGCTCAGTTGGCAATTGCAGCCGCTCACCAGGCGATGGAGAATTCCGGTATAAAGATATGTTCAGATAACCAGAATGATATAGGTACTATCATCGGTAGCGCTATCGGCGGCTTGACAACCCTGTTTACCCAGATGAAGATCTTTTTAGAAAAGGGCCCAGACAGAGTAAGCCCTTTCCTTACACCTATGATGATTGCCGATATAGCTGCCGCCCAAGTATCAATTGCACTGGGTCTTAAAGGTCCCAACCTGTGTACCACCACCGCCTGTTCCAGCGGTTCGGATGCCATAGGCGCCGCCTATGATTTCATAAAGCGTGGCGATGCTATAGCCATGTTCGCCGGTGGCAGTGAATCAATAATGAGCCCGATGGGCTTTACCGCTTTCATTGCCCTTAAAGCCCTGTCAACCAGAAACGATTCACCGCAGCAAGCCTCCCGCCCCTTTGATATTGAGCGGGATGGATTCGTCATAAGCGAAGGAGCTACCGTTCTGGTTCTGGAAAATTATGATCATGCCCTCAAGCGAGGCGCCGATATCCTGGCAGAAGTTTTTTCTTACGGCGCCAGTGCCGATGCCTTCCATGTTACAAAACCCGTTGAAGATGGTAACGGTGCCGCCAGGTCAATGCAGGTTGCCATTAATAAAGCCGGTTTATGCTCTACTGATATTGACTACGTTAATGCCCACGGTACATCAACACCGCTAAACGACAAAACGGAAACCATCGCCATAAAGACCGTCTTCGGTGATAATGCTTATAAAGTCCCGATAAGCTCTACAAAATCAATGACAGGCCACCTGATAGGTGGTGCCGGTGCTATCGAGGCGGCTATATGCATAAAGACTATACAGAATGGCATCATACCGCCAACGATAAATCTCACCCACCCCGATCCCAAATGCGATCTGGATTATGTACCCCATGTAGCCCGCCATACCCCGGTTAAAATCGCCCTTTCCAATTCCTTTGGCTTCGGCGGCCATAATTCAACCCTTATATTCAAGAAGTATGAAGAGGAGTAGGCTTGAACCACTATCGCTGGAATCTTCTGCCGCCCGTTCCAGCGGAATATACTGCCATTGCCCCGGATCTGCCACCCCTGATATCCCAGCTTTTATATAATCGCGGTATCACCGAACCATCCCAGATAGATTTATTCCTGAACTCTGATAAACGCCTGTCAGCCGACCCCTATTTACTACCCGACATACATCCGGCCATCTCCAGAATCTATCAGGCATTACTTTCGGCAGAGAATATAGCGATTTACGGTGATTTCGATGTTGATGGCATCACCGGCACCACTTTACTGATCCAGGGGCTGGGTGCGCTTGGAGCTAATGTTACACCATATATCCCGCACCGCCTGAAGGAAGGCCACGGTCTTAACGACTCTGCCCTCGACAAGCTTCAGCAACAGGGCATCAGCCTGGTTATTACGGTTGATTGCGGTGTTACCGGCGTATCCCAGGTTAAAAGGGCAAAAAAGAAGGGGCTTGATATAATAATTACCGATCATCACACCCCCCTCGATGAGCTGCCGCCGGCAATCGCCATCATTGATCCCAAGAGAGACGATTCCAGCTATCCTTTCTCCGAGCTTTCCGGCGTGGGAGTGGCTTTCAAATTGCTTCAGGCTCTTTACCGAAGTATGTGCAAAGAGGAGCAGCTTGATAATTTTCTTGACCTTGTAGCCCTCGGTACCGTGGCTGATATGATGCCAATGCTGGGAGAAAACCGTTATCTCGTCAAGCGAGGATTAGAGTCATTTAAAGAGTCTCCCAGGCTTGGCATCAAAGAAATGGCGGAAATCACCAGACTTGACACCGGCAGTATCCGTACTGAAGACATCTCCTGGATACTGGCGCCGCGCCTCAATGCCGCCGGCAGGCTGGAAAATGCAATGGTCAGCTACAGGCTTTTGACAACAAACAATCCGCAGGAGGCTCAGGAACTGGCATTCTTCCTGGAAGAAAAGAACACGGAACGCCAAAAACTGACCAGCATAGCCCTGACTAAAGCCAGGGAACAAGTCCTGTCAAAGGGCATTACACCGCTGTTGATTGTCAGCGACTTCAACTATCAGGGAGGTATTCTCGGTTTGATTGCCGGAAAGCTGTCTTCTGAATATTACCGCCCGGTTATAGCCATCAGGATCGGCGACAGGTTCAGTTCCGGCAGTTGCCGCAGCATCCCGGAGTTCGATATCATCCGTGCTATAAGCAAGTTTAGCAACTTGTTTACTCATTTCGGCGGTCATTCGCAGGCAGCCGGTTTCACCCTGCCGACAGAAAATCTTGCCTTCCTGGAGCAACAACTCAGCCAGCTTGCAGCCAGCGAACTATCCGGCATTGACCTCCGCCCCCGACTGGATATAGATACCGAGGTTACGCTTGATGAGTTGAATGATGACACCTTCGAGACAATCCAATTAATGGCTCCGTTTGGCAGGGGTAATCCGCTGCCCACCTTCCTCAGCCGATTTGTAAATGTTGCGGATTGCTGTGTTATGGGTAATAATGGAGACCATCTGAGGTTGAAACTCAAACATTGCAACAAAACATGGGATGCAGTCGCCTTTGGACTGGGTAATCGCATGCCGGATATGAAATCCAGTATTGATATCATCTATAATCTGGAACTGAATAAATGGGGCGGGGATGAGAATCTGCGGCTCAACATACTGGATCTGGCGGCTGTAAATCAGGCTTGAAAGGACGGTCTAGATGCTAAATGAACCTCTGGCTATCACCATCGCTTTAATAGCTGCTTATTTCCTGGGATCCATACCCTCAGCCTATATCATTGGGCGCCTGCGCAAGGGGATAGATATCCGCCAGGTGGGCAGCCGTAATATGGGCGCCATGAACGTCTTTTATAATGTGGGTTTTTTATATGGTTTGCTTGTTCTATTTATGGATTTAGGCAAGGGAGCAGCCGCTATCGCCATTGCCCGCTACTGTCTTGAAGTTCCCCTAGCCCTCGAGCTTATCTCCGGTGTTGTCGTTGTGCTAGGACACAGCTTCCCAGTATGGCTCAAATTCCGCGGCGGCAAGGGAGGGGCTCCCCTTATCGGCACCCTTATCTTCTTTATGCCATGGGGTCTGGCTATTGCTTTTCCCCTATTCGCATTGCTGACACTGCTGACCCGCTTTCCCACGCTCAGCTACAGCATTGGACTTCTTACCTTCCCTTTTACAGCCTGGCTCTATTACGGCAACGGTAATTACGTGCTTTACTCTTCTTTAATGCTGCTTATACCCTTCATCCTCTATATACCCAGAATAAAGGAGATGCGCACCAAGAGTGGTAGCTGGAAACATTTAATCCTGCGCCGCAACATAAAGGACAGGTTTTAGGGTAGAAACAATAGCTTTTTATAATATACTGGCAAGACTGATAGTCTAAGTTAGCAGCTCTACTTTAATGAAAGAGGCCACATCTGCGCTGATAGCTTTAATAGATTCGCCTGCTTTAATGGTTGTAGTTCCGTCAAATGACGCTTTTTCGATAACTTCTATCTCGGCTCCCGGTACTATGCCCAGTTCGTTCAGATAATGGAGAAGCTCTGCGTTAATCTCATTGGTAATCCTTACGATTCTAGCCTTTTTGCCTTTTATTACGTTATCTATTGGTGTTCCTGATGTTTCAGGCAGCTTCAGTCTGCTGTCCGGTATCGGGCTACCATGCGGGCAAACCACCGGATTTTCCAGAAACTGTGCCAGCTTTTCGGCCACCAGGTCAGATGTATTGTGCTCAAGGTTGCAGG
>DAOVXW010000068.1 GCA_030635945.1 Dehalococcoidia bacterium | reverse complement strand
TTCTGGCATGCCATGGGTGACGCCCTGGCTTCTATAGGTGTAATTGTGGGTGGTATTATCATACTGCTCACCGGTAAATCGCTGGCGGATCCGATTATAAGCATATTCATCGGTCTTATTATCGTTCTGGCTGCCTGGAGTATTTTCAGAGACGGTTTGAGGGTCATATTAGAGGCTACACCACGGGGGATAGATGTAAAGAAGATGGTAGAGGGCCTTAACCGGATAACCGAGGTGAGGGATGTTCATGATGTTCATGTCTGGAGCATAACACCGGAAATGCATACGATGAGCTGTCATATTCTTATTGATGACCTTGCCACCAGCGAAGCAGATAAAATTCGTGAGAAGATTAAAAAGGTACTGAGCCAGCAATTCAACATCGAGCATGCTACCCTCCAGATGGAATACGAGCAGTGCGATGCTAACGATATACTGTGCCGTCTGACTATCGCCAAAGAAAAGGATAAAGCGGAAAACCCGCCGCCTTAAAACCAGGCAAGCCCGGTCTCACTATTGACAGCTGTAAGACAAGAGCATAGAATGCTAAACTAAAACAGTAGAAAGTAAGACCAAGAACAGTTTGTAATAATGGAAATTGAGCCCCTTAAACAGCTACCGGCATCCAAACCGGGTGACCGGGTTTTACGCAGGTTGAGAAAACCCCGTAGAAAATTGAAAAGTGCCTGCCAGAGCATTTCAAGATACTTCAGGAATATTTCCGGTAAGCATTAGGTTGAAATAAATGTATATTATTATAGCCGGCGGTGGAGCAATTGGTTTTCATATTGCTTCCCTGCTCGTCGAAGAGGGGCACCAGGTAGTTGTTATCGAATCATCTGAAACGGTACTTAAAATGTTCCGTCGTCAGCTCGACGTTAAAACTATCCAGGGCAATGCCGCTACCCCCAAGATACTCAGGGAAGCCGAGGCTGACCGTGCCGATTTGGTTTTAGCCGTCACCAACAGCGACGAAACAAATATGGTCACCTGTTTCATGGCAAAGGAACTGGGTGCCGGTACCACCGCCGCTAGAATCAGAAACCCGGATTATTCGGGTTACTTCGTTACGCCAGCCAAGTCATCTACGACGACACACCGGGTCATCAGGCCCAAGAGTTTCGGGATTGACGTATTCATCAACCCGGAGGCTGAAGCAGCCGATGAGATAACGAGCATACTCTCCGGTTTCTATTCCACCCCGGTTGAGAACTTTGCCGATGGGCTGGTTCAAATAAGGGAGTTCAGGGTGGAAGGAGAAGCCCTGGTTGACAAGACTCTGGGCGAAATTACCTTTCCCAAACCCTGTGTTATAGCAGCTATTGTCCATGAAGGAGGTGTCATTGCACCCGATAGTGATGAAGTGATAACCGAAGGTGATAGCATCTACCTGATTGCTTCTAAAGAGTTTATGGATGAACTGGGCAAGCTATTCAGCCAGCCGAAGCGTCCGGCAAAGAAGGTGGTTATCTTCGGCGGCGGTAGGATCGGCTTCCTCACTGCAGAAAGTCTGCAAAGGCGAGGAGTCAAGGTAAAGGTTATCGAGAATGTTCTGGAGCTCTGCCAGGAAATAGCCGCCAAGCTGGAAAATGTCGAGGTATTACAGGGTGACGGTACCGACCGCAGCTTTCTTATCGAACAGGGTGTGCCGTCGGCGGATGCTTTTGTGGCTACTACCGATAGAGATGAGCTAAATATACTGTGCGGCCTGCTGGCTAAGAACCTGGGTGTGCCTCGCAGCCTGGTGGTAATCAACAAGCCGGGGTATATCCCGCTGGCCGAGGCGATAGGCGTCGATGTAGCCGCATTGCCTGCAATACTGGCTGCCGATAAAATTACCCGCTTCGTCCTGCATGGCGGAGCCATATCATCGGCGCTGCTCGAGGGGCAGCAACTGCAAGCCATTGAGTTTGTTACCAGCCCAACGGCAGGTATTGTTAACAAAAAAATCAGCGAAGCCGGTCTGCCAAAAGAAGCCATAGCCGGAGCTATTGTTCGCAATAGTTCGGTTATTATTCCACCCGACGACAGTGTTGTAAAAGCCGGGGACCATATTATCATAGTATCTCCCCTGCCAGTCGTACCTGCCGTGGAAAAACTTTTCAAGTAAGAGCCAATTATGAGGATAAAGGTTGTTCTCCACTACCTGGGATTGCTGATAGCCAGCATAGGCTTGACCATGCTCCTGCCTCTATTGTGGAGTTTTTTTAACAATGGAACGGATACCTCTGCCTTCGTCATTTCAATGGCTATCAGCCTGGGTTCGGGCTTACTGCTATGGCGGCTTCTACCGGTAAAAGAGAGGGGAATGAACCGCCGGGAAGCCATAGTACTGGTTGTCAGCAGTTATGTGGCAGCTTCTCTCTTCGGTGCCCTGCCTTATACGATATCGGGCGCCGTACCCGGTTTCCTGGACGCCTATTTCGAAGCTATGTCCGGCTATACCACCACCGGGGCTACGGTGTTCACTTCCATTGAAACCCAGGCAGAAGGTATTCTTTTATGGCGCTCCCTCACCCAGTGGCTCGGCGGTATGGGTATTATTATGCTTTTCGTTGCCCTTTTTCCGATACTGGGTATCGGTGCCGCCCATCTGGCGGAGGCCGAGATGCCGGGCGGTCAGCAGGGGGAAAAACTGACGGCACGTATTCGTGATACCGCCAAAGCCCTGTTGCTTATATATTTCGGCATGACGATAACGGAGTTCATCCTGCTGTGTATTGCCGGATTACCTATATTCGACGCTATGACGGTAACCCTAAGTACTACGTCCATCGGTGGTTTCACGGCTACCAACCTGAGCATTGGCGCCTATAACAGCCTTTTTGTTGAAGTTATTGTTATCTTCTTTATGATAGCTGCCGGAGTAAACTTCGGGCTTTATTACTTCCTTATCTTCAAACGCCAACCAATGCGACTACTCAAGAATTCTGAGTTCAAGCTGTACATCACCCTCATAATTGTGGTTATCCTTATCCTAAACCTGGACCTTATTATAAATATGAAACTGCCTTTTGGCGAAGCTTTGAGGTATAGCAGCTTCCAGACCGCATCCATTTTGACCACAACCGGTTTTACCACCGCCGATTTTAATGCCTGGACAGACTTTGCCAAATCACTGCTACTTATCCTGATGATAATCGGTGCTTCAGCCGGCTCAACCGGGGGAGCTTTAAAGGTTATCCGCCTGCTGGTGCTGGCGAAGTACACCTACCGCCGCATACTGCTGGCTTTCAATCCCCGGGCTGTCATCCCGTTAAAGATCGGCGGCAGCGTAATGCCGGAGGGGATTACTTCCAGAATCATCGGGCTGGCAATTCTATACTTTGTTACCCTTGTCGGCTGTTTCCTTATTATGAGCGGCCTCGGGCTGGATAATATAACGGCTTTATCTTCTGTTGTTGCTTCTCTGGGTAATGTCGGTCCCGGACTGGGTATGGTCGGTCCGGCGGAAAACTATGCCTTTATTCCGCCGTTGGGTAAAGGAGTTCTCATATTCTGTATGCTGGCCGGCCGCCTTGAGCTTTTTACCCTGCTGATGTTATTCACCCCGGCTTTCTGGAGATGGCGCTAAAAAGCAACTTATTATTAAAAGGCCAAAAAGTTTTTTCCGGCAAGGCAGTGAAGGGGATTGTAATTTTTCGACAGGAAGACTATAATACCCGCTTAATGGTGGAAAAGGGAAGCATGGAATTTCACAGGATTTTAGTGCCTGTAGCCGGTACCAAGGCCGATGAAGAAGCAATAGAGTTAGCCTGCAGCCTGGCAAAGCGGAAGAATAAAAGTAAGATTTTCGCCGTTCACGTAATCCCGGTTGAGCGCTCCCTGCCGCTCGATGCCGAGGTTAAACCCGAGATTGGCAGAGCCGAAGATATACTATCTCAAGCAGAAAATATTGCCCAGGAGAGGGGCTGCGTGATGGAAACTGATATTCTTCAAGCCCGCGAGGTCGGCCCGGCTATTATTGACGAAGCAATGGAACGGGAAATCGACCTGATTCTTATAGGTGTTACATATAAGAAACATTATGGTCAGTTCTGCCTGGGCGACGTTCTGCCTTACGTGCTTAAAAATGCCCCCTGCCGTGTTTTATTGGACCACCAGATAGATACATAACCAGGTTTTTTTAATGAAAGTAATTATTATGGGCTGCGGACGGGTAGGCGCTCAATTGGCTACCCTGCTGGACAAAGACGGGCACCAGGTTACCGTTCTGGATACCAAGTCTTATAGCTTTCGCTGGTTGCCGGCGGGTTTCAAAGGCACTGCGTTGCTGGGGCACGGCCTTGACGATGTGACGCTTAAGAAAGCAGGTATAGAGAGTACCGATGCCTTTGTCGCCGTAACCCAGGGTGATAACCGTAATATAATGGCATGTCAGATCGCCAAGCATATCTTCAACGTGCCCAAGGTAGTCTGCCGTATCTACGATCCCCTGCGCCGCGACCTGTATATTACACTGGGTATGGAGGCAATAAGCCCGACCACGATATTTGCCCAGATGCTGAGGGAAAAGGTAGAA
>DAOVXW010000171.1 GCA_030635945.1 Dehalococcoidia bacterium | reverse complement strand
GCCCATATACCACCTCCTGTGGACTGGCCGCTTCTCCGTCTTCTGATAATAATGCGCTTCTATTTTAAAATAGCACGGTATCTTTTAGCTCGTCAATGTTCGCGGCTAAATGGGATAAAAGTCACATACACATAACTCTGTTTCAAATTATAATAATTTATCACATATGTTTATACTATGGTAGATGGATAACGATAACTATGATTATTTGTTCTGGAGCCACCATATGAAAGCTAAATTATTATTCTTATTTCTAATTACTCTTTCAGCGATAGTTTTAATACCCGGCTGCAATAGCAGCAGTCAACCGATCCAGGCAGTTGCAATTCCAGTGGAAACAACTTCCAGACCAGCCGTTTTTTCGGTATCCAACCTCATTATCAGACCGGCTGACTCATCCGGTCTATGTGATATATACAACCTGGGAACAGACGACGAGATCATCGTCTCTGTAACTGTAACCAACAATGGCAGTAATCAGGGGAACCATGATGTAACCCTGAATATTGATTGGGTAGAGGTAGAAACCAAAAGCGTTATGCTTGCCGCTGGTGACAGTATAGATGTTGAGTTCAACCTGTTATGGGGCACGCATAATGATGGAATCTATACCGTAACCATTGAAGGACTTCAGGCGATATTCGGTGTCGGCTGAGCTAACTGATAATGTTGCAGTTGCAACCGTGATAGAAACTACCATTTAAAGAACATGCTGTTTGTCCCCTGCCACACCAGTGGACAAACTTATTACAGGACTATGCAGAATGCTCTTTCTCTTCAATTTGCTGAGGGATTGAAACATATTTAAGAAAGTCTTTTTCAGAAATTGGGCTTGAACCAGTCTTGATTTTGCCCCTTGGTATTCTCTCCATCAGTTCGCTAATCTGCTGCTTTAGATCAGGATTTGTAGAAATATCCTGAGCATATGAAGCATAACGAAACGCTTCTTCGTATTTACCAAGTTGGAAGGCGGCAATGGCAGCTGCGAATTTGGGTACAGCTATTTTAGACCAGTAATTTGCTTTTTCATATTGCTCCAGGGCAAGTTCCGGCTTCCCGGTGTTTATAGCCTCCTGCATGCTGAGAATCAAATTCGAAGCACTGGTTTGTGCCTCCATGTCGATAATACATTCATGCAAGGCAAGGCAGCCACCGGAGCATCTACCCGCCTCAAAATGCAGACACTCGCTGCATTTCGGGAAACAACCTTGTGGTAGTAATTGAAAGTCCACATTTTTCAGAAACCAATGCCATATTTCATTTTCATTTGGAAAATCGGTTAATTTCACCCGGGCCAGCTTGGACAATGCAAAGCACCTTATTACTTCCAACTCCGGGGTTACATCCAGAACCGGCTCGCATGAACCCATACGCAATGCAGTGCCGGCATGGTATTGTCTCACCCATGCTAGCTGAGATTCGCTGAAAAAACAAAGCGGTAGAGGGCAATCAAGCGTAGCTTCGATATTCAGCTTGGCAGCTTCCTGCAGCATAGCAAAACACCGATCCGCCAGTGCTTTATAGTTCACTGGCTCAACCACGTTAGACGGGCAATCCCACTGTGGGCTGGCTACCGTCCAGCGGAAGTTGGCCCGGCCAAGACGATGCGCCAGTGCAGGCATAAAACTAACATCAAAGTCCAACCGCCAAACATTGAAACCTAACAGAACCAGAAAACCTTTCCGAATCGCTGTTTCAACATTGTTTATCACTTTATTGAAGTGCTTGGGATTCCTGTAGTCACCGGGTTCGTTGATGTTGAAAATAAGGCCGGTATCCTTCGGGGAGATGTTGTCAAGAAGGCTCTTATTGAATACGCCGCCGGTCAGTACCCTTAATTCCGTACCTGGGCAAACCTGACGAAACATGGTAACGATATCGCCTAATTTGGGGTGCAGAAATGGCTCACCCCCAAGCAGAGAAAGGTATTGAAGTTCAGAATCTCTCGCCCACGCTGCCAGTTTGGCAATGTTTTCCATTGAAATAAAATTCTGTTTTTTTTCCTCACGTTCGGTAGTTTCAAAACAGTATGGGCAGGAATTAGAGCATTCCCTTGCCAGTACCAGATTCATCCTACACCTCCATAAGATTTTCTATCCCTGCAATCTTTGAAACAATTCCGGCTAAAGCCGCTTTATATAAACCGCAAATAGCGGAATAGTCAATCATTACGATATAAATATAATCTTGAAGATACAGTATAGACAATAAAAGACTTGTTCAGCATCAAGCGCTTCGTATCTTTTTAGAACATACTGCTATAAGTGACGACTATTTATCGTTATTTTCCTTATCGATAAATAATTCTATTATTTTTTCTAACTTGGTCTGATCAAAGCCAACCGGCAGGAAATGAATTCCCGCTTCCATATCTTCGTATGCCGTATTTATCAATGGCTCATTGGATACTATGTATGTCCCTAACCTTGGTTTATAGGCTGTATGATAGGTTTGTATTCTAGTTATACTATCTTCATCATATGGGTTGTTTAAGCCGACACATTCTATAATAAGATCCGGCCTGCAGAAACCTACAGTATCGGCTATGATTGAAAGCTCATCAAGTTTTTTATCCGCATAGACCATGATCACGTTAGGCTCAAGCTCTATTGTTTCGTCAACAGGT
>DAOVXW010000176.1 GCA_030635945.1 Dehalococcoidia bacterium | reverse complement strand
TATGGACTCTACTTCTTGGAAGGAGCCAGCAATGTACCATCAGAAGCCCGCTCGATAATAATCACGGCTGCTCCCCAACCGCAGTTAAGGGTAGGTTTTAATTTCACCGGAAGGCAAAATCACTTCATCATTCCTCCCACTTACACCCCCGCTACAGACAACACTGTCGAACGTTTAATTACTGATACTATCAGCCCTTCAGGATATAGACTATTTCCAACTAGGATCCCACTCAAATTAGCAGCGATTCGTAGCGGACTGGCTAGCTACGGCAGGAACAATATAGCCTATGTCGAAGGAATGGGTAGCTTCCACAGGTTGAAGGCGTTCTTATCCGATATTCCCGTCGAAGACGAGGTTTGGCATGAACTGAAGCTGCTAAAACAGTGCAACGATTGCACTGCCTGTATTAAAAAATGCCCGACTGGAGCCATTTCCAGCGATAACTTCGTTATCCGACAGGACAGATGTCTAACCTTTCACAACGAAAGATTGGCCGAATTCCCTAAATGGATCAATGATAGCTGGCATAAATGGTTAATCGGTTGTATGTATTGTCAGGCAATCTGTCCCGCTAACCGGCAGTTAAAAAACCGGGTCGAACATAGTGTTGACTTCAGTGAAAACGAGACCGAATATATTCTGAATAGTAGCCATAAGCAAATGGAGACTGTTACTAGGAAGAAACTCGAGAAAATTGGCCTACTTGATGATTTAGAGGTACTACAGCGAAATCTCAAACTTCTAATTAAGCAACGGTAAATAGCAACAGGTTTGGAGTGGGTAATAAATGGAAAAACGCGTTCATAAGATAGAAATCCCTGGTTTGAATTTAAGATGGCCCATCATAAAGTTGAGTAGTCGGGTAACCTCTCTTTTGTAGATAATAAAACAGGCGGGAAAGATTATGGAAAGAATAGACAGTAACTGATGGAAAGAATCGCTGATTTTATCTATAGACACACAAAGCTAATAATTATCTTTGTTGTTCTTGTAAATATTACCGCTCTCGTTTCCTTCTATCGCTTTGAGCTTGATACCGACTTTCTGAGCGCCTTCAACGAGGGTAACCCTAAAGCTGAAGAATATAGCAGCCTTAATGAAAAGTACTCCACTGGCGAACCCATCTCAATACTTATAGAAGATGACCACTCGCTGCTCTCGAAAGAGAATACGCTGGCAATTTACAATCTCCAGGAAGATATAGCAGGTATTAACGGTATCTCCTCAGTGCAGAGCCTCCTGCCTCGGCAAATCGCCATGGCCGGGCAAGTTATACCTGTAGATGCTAGTTTCATTGAAAAAAACCACCTTCTGCTTAGCGATTTCATAGAAAATGAATACTATCTGACCGACCAATTCCTTTCTGAAGACAGGCAAAACGCCGTTATTATCGCGATACTTGCGCCAGGCGCCTCAGGTGGGGAAGTAATTGACTCCTTGAAAGAGTTGGGCGAAAAAATGACTCTTTTTGAGGTTTCACTTGCCGGTAACGAGGTTATTGCAGAAACGATGTGGGATTACTTGCTACGGATAATTTTCATAATTCCGCCAATAGTGGTTGTTTCGATACTTATCGTCTTCTCTCTTATGCTCCGGAACCGTAAGATGGCAGTTTTATCCATGATACCGGCCGGTTTAGGTGCACTCTGGACCTTCGGTACCATTTTCTGGACCAGTGAAGGATTAAGTCTGACGACAATACTCTCCCCGATATTTATTATTGTAATCGGTTCGGCTTATGGACTTCACTATATTAGCCACCTCCTTAATAATCTTGCCGAATACGGTCACGATAAAAGAAAGCTCACTGTCGAAACGCTTAAAAAAGTCGGCATGCCCATTTTTCTGGCTACCATAACTACTATGGCAGGTTTCGCATCGCTTGTATGGACGGATGTAATCCCGATGCGTCAGATGGGTATCTATGTAACGTTAGGTATAGGTTATGCCGGTTTTCTAGCTATTATTTTTCTACCGGCTGTTCTCAGCCGTATAAACCTTCCCCAAAAGGCAGCCGTCTCGAGTGAAAACCGCCTGACACGTATTATTTTAGCCGCCTATAAAAAGAAGGCCATAATTGTAACTGTGTTTTTAGCCATTACACTGGTTTCAATTTATTACATCCCAAAGATTGAAGTTGTGTCCAACCAGCTGATGTTTTTCAAGGACAATTCGGAGATTCGCCAGACATTCGATAGGGTAGAGGAGCACTTCGGCGGTGCTATGCCCCTCACCGGCGAGATTGCCGCTGCTAATCCAGAAGCTGTCCTATTAAATCCACAAATTGCTGGTGAGCTATTACAAACGGAACGGGAACTTGAAAATGTCTCCGGCATACAAACCGCCTTTTCTATATTTGACCTGATAAAAGGCATCAACCATACCACTACTGGGCAGGATGTCTATCCTCAGAACCCGGTACTCATTCAAGGATTGTTAGCGCAGTTGGGCACTGATCAGGAAAGCTGGATTTCTGAAGACGGCTTCAGGGTGATGATAAGAACCCAGGATTTCACCAACGATGACATCAGGGAACTAGACAGTTTCGT
>DAOVXW010000096.1 GCA_030635945.1 Dehalococcoidia bacterium | reverse complement strand
GGTTGATGCCGTCACCAGGTTAATACCGGGGGTTCTCGGTTCGGAGGAATCCATTAAAGATGATTCGCACAGCAATGGATTGCTGGAATATCCGCAATACACCCGCCCGGCGGTATTCAGGGAATGGCAGGTTCCCGATGTTCTGCTTTCCGGTAACCATGCCCGGATAGCAGAATGGCGCCGCCGGCAGTCTATTCTGCGCACCCTAAAGCGCCGCCCGGAACTGTTTGATAAGTCTGATCTGAATGCGAAGGAAAGACAACTAACAGAACAACCGACAACCACAACACCGGAAACAGAACTTGATAAATAACGGAGATAATGCTTTACTATAAACAATATAGAAGGAGTCTCGCATAATGAACATGGCATCACTCGTTGAAATAAAACAAAACCCCGATATCCCCACCCTTTCCCCCGGTGACACAGTCAAAGTCAGCACCAAAATCGTGGAGGGAGACAAGGAACGCATACAGGTATTTAACGGGGTAGTAATCAAATTACGCCAGGGCGCCGATGGCGGCAACTTCACCGTAAGGCGGGTAGCTTACGGCGTCGGTGTCGAGCGTACCTTTCCATTCCTGTCACCGCTGGTTGCCAAAGTAGAAGTAGTACGCCACGGCAAAACACGCCGCGCAAAGCTCTACTATCTGCGCGGCTTAAGCGGTAAAGCAGCCAGGATCAAGGAAAAGCGCGTCACCAAAGAAAAGAAGTAGAGACGGATTTCAGCTGGTAAAACGGGTATCAGCCCATACCGATAAGCTGAAACTCTATTGGAGTAAATCCATTGCCCTACGCTGAGGTTAGTGTTAATTCACCGATAGCCCGGCGGCAAACGTTCAGCTATACCATTCCCGCTGGCTTAAGTGTTAGCAGCGGACAGGCAGTATGGGTTCCCTTCGGCAACAGGGTTCTTCAGGGCATAGTCGTAGAACTGAACCTGTACCCCTCGGTTGAACAAACCAGAGAGATTATCAACGTTATAGGTGACAGCCCGTTGCTATCTCCAGCCCGGATAAAACTGGCTCGCTGGTTAAGCGAATACTATTTATGTCCCCTTTCCGATGCCATCGCCCCCATGCTGCCACCCGGATTTGAACGTAAAACTACCACCCTCATTTCGGCAACGGCAACCGCCGAAGATTACGATTTATCCTCCCTCTCCCCACCGCAGCGGCAGGTTATGGAAACAACCTGTAAGCAGGATAAGGTAAGCCTCGGACAACTGGAAAGATTGCTGGGCAAAAAAAGAGCTCAGGCGACCATATCGCAACTTGTCACACGCAACCTCATCACAAGAAGCTACCGCATTGAGCCTGTAAGGGTAAAGCCGAAGGAAGAACAATTCCTGAGCCTGGCTTTAGATAGCGGCAAGGCACAACAGGAAGTAATAAGCCTGCGTAAAAGGGCTAAAAAGCAAGCGGCCCTCCTTGATTTAATTATAAAATCCGGTTCGATATCCAGGACCGAAGCCGTTAAAAGCAGCGGCTGCCAGACGGATACTGTCAGGGCTCTCGTGAAAAAAGGGGTTATTAAAATACAGAGTATCGAGATAAAACGCCAGCCTATAGACTACCGAAATATTAAACCGGCAGCAGCACTCAAACTAACCGCCAAACAGCAGGAAGCCCTTGAAGCCATTAAGAAAAGCCTGCGGCAAAATGAAGCAGCCTTTTTTTTACTGCACGGGGTTACCGGCAGCGGCAAGACGGAGGTCTATTTGCAGGCTCTGGCAGAGGTATTGAAAGCAGGCAAACAGGGCATTGTACTGGTGCCCGAAATCTCGCTGACCCCTCAGGCTATAGAGCGCTTCGCCGGCCGTTTCCCGCATAAAGTTGCCGTTATCCACAGCCGCCTCTCCCTTGGGGAACAATTCGACCAGTGGCGGCAGATACAGGAAGGCAAGTTTGACATCGTCATCGGGGCGCGCAGCGCCATCTTCGCCCCCCTGCCCAATCTGGATTTGATAATCATTGATGAAGAGCATGAGTGGAACTATAAACAGGATATATCACCCAGATACCATGCGCGCAGTGTTGCCGGAAAACTGGCCGAGCTTAGTCAGGCGGTGGTTGTCCTGGGCAGCGCCACCCCCGATGTAGAGACCTATTATCATGCCCAGAGGGGAGATTGCAAACTGATTGAGCTACCCGAACGGATTACCCCGCGTGAAGGTTCAGCCCTGCCCCGGGTTGAGCTGGTCGATATGAAAGAGGAGCTGAAAGCCGGTAATAGGAGCATTTTCAGCCGCTCTCTCAAAACGGCAATAGATAAAGCCATCAGCAACAAGGAGCAGGTAATATTGTTTTTCAATCGGCGGGGAGCGGCAAATTTCATCCAGTGCCGCAGTTGCGGTGAAGTACTGCAGTGCCGCCGCTGCCATGTCTCCCTTAAATATCACTCTGTCGAAGAAATCCTCATTTGCCACCAGTGCAACTACCGGCTGCCGGTACCACAAACCTGCCCCCACTGCCACAGCCAGCGGCTAAAGTTCCTCGGCTCCGGCACCCAGAAACTGGAGAGGGAAACCGGCATCATCTTCCCCCGGGCCAGAATACTACGCTGGGATAGCGACGCTATCCATAACAAATATAGCCACCAAGAAATCATGAACTGTTTTCGAAACCACGAAGCCGATATACTTATCGGCACCCAGATGGTAGCCAAGGGGCTTGATCTACACCGCGTTACCCTGGTCGGAGTGGTCAGCGCCGATACCGGCCTCAACCTGCCCGATTTCCGCGCCGGTGAAAAGAGTTTCCAGCTTCTTTCCCAGGTGGCCGGCAGGGCTGGGCGGGGTATACTGGGCGGCAGGGTTATTATCCAGACCTTCTATCCCCGGCACTATGCCATACAGGCGGCATTAACACATAACTATATTTCTTTTTACAACAAGGAGATAACCTACCGCCGGCAGCTTCACAATCCTCCCTTCTCCCGGATAGTCCGCCTTATTTACAGCCATACAAACGATGCCCTGTGCCAGAAAGAAGCAGAGCGAATGAAGCGTCTGCTGGCAACAAAGATGGACGCCGCCGGAACCGGCGATATCAGCCTGATCGGTCCGGCGCCGGCATTTATCCAGCGGCTAAGGGGCAGGTTTCGCTGGCAGCTCGTTCTCCGCGGCATCAATTTATCCACTTTCCTTTCCCGTGTAGATATCCCTCGCGGATGGGCGGTGGATGTTGACCCCATAGGACTTGCCTGATGTACCAAGGTTCAGCTTCTTCGTTTCATTCAGGCTGTCAAATTGCTTCTGCAGCTCCCGGTCAAGTACGCGCACATAGCCGAAATCGAGTACAATAAATATTTCTTCTTTGCTTCTTCGTTTCGGGTTATCTGTCCTCGTCATTTGTGTATCCCTTATAAATATAATTTATCCCCTGCTTCCCGGAGAACCCGCCAAAGCCACCTCTTCGAAAATCAGATAGAACAGATCATCCAGCCTGCGGTCAGGGAAGGCTTTTATCGCCCCGATGATAAAGCTTTGATTGATCCCGCGTCTACCCTCTCTTACCCGGTAAATCTGGCTTACCGAAATCCCCATTGCCTGTGCCATCTCCGATAGATTTCTATAATTCGGGTGTTTCTGGCCAAAAATCTTGGTCTTAACTATCAAATCTATCACCTCTTTTATGACTATTGGCTACTTAATAGCATATTTTTAGCCTTTTGTCAATACTTTAATTACATAATTACGCTCTTAACGGCAATATTTATGCCACATGGTGCTAAACAGAATACAATTATCGTCTCTAACAATT
>DAOVXW010000007.1 GCA_030635945.1 Dehalococcoidia bacterium | reverse complement strand
GGCTGAGGTGGGGTGCTATCGGTACAAGCAGGAATTGTGGTGCCTGCGGATGCAGTATCGGGCCGCCGCAAGCCAGTGAATAGCCGGTGCTGCCGGTAGCGGTGGCGGCTATGACGCCATCGGCTTTATAGGTTGTTAGCGGTTCATCATTAATCCTGGCTTCAACGGATATTATGCGGGCTATTTCGCCGCGGGCGATTACGACATCATTAAGAATAAATAACCTCTTATCCGTTTGCCCTTTACAATCGTCAAGTTCGACCTCAAGCATAGCCCGCTCGTCAATCCAGCCTTCACCGGCCAGCAGGGCGGGCAGTTTCTCTATGGCTTCATCGGCGGCTATCTCGGTAAGAAAGCCCAGCCGGCCCATATTGATACCGGTTATGGGTATCGGGTTAGAGACTAATGCCTGGGCGGTACGCAATATAGTGCCGTCGCCGCCGATGGTCAGTACCAGCTCTGTATCAGCTAGCTGCTTGCTTATTTGTTGCCCTTCCCAGGCGGAGCAAAGCCAGCAGGTAACGCCAACTGAGCCCAGAAACTCGGCCACTTTCTGAGCCAGCCCGGGGGCTCTTTTATTTAGCGGGTGATAGACAATACCTACTTTTTTCATGAGATTATAACCTGTTTTTCAGGATGAGGATCAGTTTGAACATGAGGCAGAATGAAGTGTATCATCGGCTATACAGGGTGTCAAGGATTAAACTGCCTGTGTAGTTATCTGCGTCTGGCAATAAGGATGGTTATGATGCCGACGACTATAAGGGCAATGGCGCCTAAGGGGCCCCAGAAAAACCACTTAACCATGGTAAAGGTGGATAGCATGACAACAGCCCCGATAAGAATGACAACTATACCCAGAATCTGGGCACGGCGGGAACGGCGGGCTTTTTTTATTCTTTTATCCTCAGTCTCTGTCTCGTCTTCATCTTCATCTTCATATTCTACAACACGCCTCCTTTTCCTTTTCGGCGGCGTACCGAACATTTTAACCCCCAGTATGACAACGGCGGCAACAATGATGATAAGGATAATTTCGCCGATACCCGGCAGTCTCATAGCATAACTCCAAACTATCGCATAGTGTTGAATTTAATGAGTAAATCCGTCTAAGCATAGCATATCTGACGTAAAAGGTTAAGGCTGGGAACAGAACTCCCTGAGGCGCAGTTATTCAGACGTTACCGTTTGAGGCTGGTTGCGTCTATAGATAAAGGAAACAGCCAGCAAAGCTGCCCCGGTCATAAGAAGAACGATAGCCAGTATAAGCAGCGGGGTCAGGGAGCTGGTGGCAAACTGCGCAAGCCATGCCTGAATGGATGATGGAATGTCATCAAGCTGCGTCAGCTGCGTTTTGGCTATACTGCGGGCGATGAAAACGGCTATTAGATTGATGATACCATAGCCGAGGAAAATACCTCCCAGGACACGGCTGGGACCCTTGACCTCTCGGTAAAGAAGGATGATACCGGCTATAAGTAATACTATAAAGCCGATAAGCAAACCATAGACGATATTGAAATAGCCGACATATGTTCTGGATTCGGACAGCGCTTCCTCAACTTCTGCCAGCGATTCGGCGACTTCCGATGGTATATCGGAGTCCATCAGCTCCATATCTATCTCTATGGCTGGCCAGGTATCACCGGCAAAATCAGCAAAAACATCCTCTTCAAATTTCTGCTCCAGTTCGGCTTTAGAAAGCCCGGCATACTTCGCCGGTGGCGATTCCAGGAAATCCTGCCTCAAATAATTTCGCAGGGTTTCCCTGACCGGCTCCAGCTGAACTACTATATCTGTGTTCTGGCTTAATCCCAGGGCATAGTCATAGATAGATGGGATAGCAGCGGTTGCCTGCTCCTTTAGCCATGGTTCTAGGTCCTGCGTAATATCGTCAATATGTGTTTTGATTGATAAACCGTAAGGCAGGCTCGCCTCCTTTGCCATTTCGGCAACCAGTTCTTTTACCAGCGGGGTGAGATCGGTTTTTTCTATAATGGAGATAGTAAAATCAGAGTCAAGGATGGTATTTTTCAGCACTAAAGCCATATCCAGGTCTTCGGATTTTCCGTTTAGATAGTCATAGACGGTATGAATGCTTTCACCTATCCGTTCCTTTAGCTCCGCTTCGTTTTCGGTGATAATGCTCCTGATAAGGTTAACCAGCTCCGGGTTGTCTTCTATGGTTTCGTCAAATTCTATCTCTTCAACCAGCGATGCCAGCGGCAGGCTATCTATGCGGGAAATGGTATAGCTTGCGCTGAGGGCAGTCATTTTCATTGAGAAAAGGAGACCGAAAATGAAAAGAGCCAGAACCAATAGAAGGCTTATAAAAACAACCGCGATTATTTTAGGCGTACTCATTTAAGTTTCCCGTCATATTTCCCGGTTTCCGCTTGCCAAATACTACATTTAAATTTTTACGGTGTCAAATGGTTTGCAAAAACAGGCGGTTTCTCTTGACAATGACGGCTAAAAATGGTAAATTAAGTTGTTTTAGCAGTCTCAGCATTAGATTGCTAAAAGGAGGTTGAGATGTTGCAGCCAAGAACGGCAACAGTACTCAAGTCTATAACAAAGCAATATATAACGAGGGCGGTGCCGGTATCGTCGGCAAGTATTGTGGGCGATGGTGGGTTGGATGTAAGTTCGGCGACTATCCGCAATGAAATGGTATTTTTAGAAGGTGACGGCTATATAATCCGTCAGCATCATGCAGCTGGCAGCATACCTTCTGATAAGGGATATCGTTATTACGTGGGTACATTAAACCATATAGAGCTGCCTGTAGCGGAAAAGCGACTGATAGATCACCTTTTTCACCAGGTTGAAGAAAATCTTGAAGAATGGCTCGGTCTGGCGGTAACGCTGCTGGCGCAACGGGTACAGAATGTAGCCGTCATGACGATGCCAAAACAACCGGATTGCAAGCTTAAGTACCTGGAGCTGGTTTCGTTGCAGGGTTGCCTGGGACTGGTGGTTCTCGTGCTGAACGGGGCTATTCTGAGGCAACAACTGGTAAACTTTGACAAGCCGATTTCCCAAAATGAGTTAACAGTCTTTGCCGCCGGATTGAACGAAGCCTATTCCGGATTATCGGCTTCTCAGATTGGTGCAAAAGGAGATAAACTTCCGGACAACGAACAGCGAATAACCGATTGTCTGCTTAAAATAATGCAGGCTGAAGATAAAAGAGGACATGAAGAACCCTACCTGGACGGATTGCATTACCTGATGAATCAACCGGAGTTTAATACCGGTGGCCAGCGGATAGCGGGTCTGGTTGGGTTGATAGAGCAGCGAAAGCTGATGGATATCATACTGCCCGAAGCAATTAATACCTATGATGTTCAGGTGGTTATAGGCAAGGAAAACAGGGAAGAGGCTATTCAGGATTGCAGCGTTGTTATCAGCCGCTATGGCCTGTCTGATGAAGCGATTGGCACGATAGGCATAGTCGGTCCTACCAGGATGCCCTATGCCCGTACTATTTCTACCATCGGTTATATAGTTTCAATGATGAGCCGGCTGGTAGCCGAGCTATACGGCAGGGAGCTACCGGGTGTTGATCGGCAGATCACTGAAAATTAAAGATCCCGAGGGGGGTAATTGTTAGTGCAGGAAGAAAAACAACCTGAAGAAATGAAGCATTCGGCAGAGGAATTGATTGAAACGGAAGATGTAGAGGCTCTAAAGGAATCTTTAAGCGAAGAGAAGGTTAAAGCGGAAAATCATCTGCAGAACTGGCAGAGGACTCAGGCAGACTTTATCAACTACAAGCGACGCAGCGAGCAGGAAAAAGAGGAGATGAAAGAGTTCGCCAATTCGGTGCTTATCTGCAATCTGTTACCCGTCCTTGATGACCTGGAGCGGGCATTGAGTTCCATCCCGCCAAAACTGGCAAAACTCCCCTGGGCGGAGGGTATCCGGCTTATTGAGCGCAAGTTCCACAGCGTTCTTGAAGCCCAGGGCGTTACGCCGATAAAAACGAAGGGCAAGCAGTTTGACCCGAATCTGCACGAAGCGGCGATGAGCGCTCCGGGCAGGGAAGGAATAGTGGTAAAGGAAATGAAAAGGGGTTACAGACTTCGCGACAGGATTATACGGCCGGCAACGGTAGCTGTTGGCAGCGGTAATGAAGAAAATAAATAAAAAACTTTATACCATCTAACTAAGGAGGAAAACAAAACATGGCAAAAGTAATTGGAATTGATCTGGGTACTACCTTTTCGGTGGTGGCGGTGATGGAGGCAGGGGAGCCTACGGTTATACCTAACGCCGAAGGCAACCGCATTACACCATCGGTAGTGGCCATAAGCAAGAACGGGGAGCGTCTGGTTGGGCAGATAGCCAAACGCCAGGCGATTACAAATCCGGATAATACGATATTCAGTATAAAGAGGCTGATGGGGCGTAAATTTGATGAACCTGCGGTAGAGAAAGATAAAAAACTACTGCCTTATAAGCTGGTAAAAGCGGATAATAACGATACTCATGTTCAGATGGGTGACAAAGCCTATTCTCCGCAGGAAATATCGGCGATGATTTTGCAAAAGCTGAAGTCGGATGCCGAAGCATACCTCGGTGAGAAGGTTACCGAAGCCGTTATAACGGTGCCGGCTTATTTCAACGATAGCCAGCGACAGGCAACCAAAGATGCCGGCAAGATAGCCGGACTTGAGGTTTTGAGGATAATAAACGAGCCGACGGCCGCTTCGCTGGCATACGGGCTGGATAAGAAAAAAGACGAGACCATTGCCGTTTATGATCTGGGTGGTGGTACCTTTGATATATCCATCCTGGAATTAGGCGAGGGAACCTTCCAGGTCAAGTCTACCAATGGTGATACCCACTTGGGTGGTGATGATTTTGACCAGAGGGTTATGGACTGGCTTGTTGACGAGTTCAAGAAAGACCAGGGAATAGATTTACGACAGGACAAGATGGCTCTTCAGAGACTTAAAGAAGCTGCCGAAAAGGCGAAATGCGAACTATCCACCACCCAGCAGACGGATGTCAATCTGCCATTCGTCACCGCCGATGCCAGTGGCCCCAAGCATCTCAATATAACGCTTACCAGGGCTAAGCTGGAGCAGCTGGTGATGGACCTCGTCGAAAAAACGCTGGGTCCGTGCAAGCAGGCACTGACAGATGCCGGCAAGGCGGCGGCTAAAATTGATGAAGTAGTTCTGGTCGGCGGGCAGACGAGGATGCCGCTGGTACAGGAAAAAGTAAAAGAGTTTTTCGGCAAGGAATCTCATAAGGGAGTGAACCCGGATGAAGTGGTAGCCATAGGCGCCGCCATACAGGCTGGTGTATTAAAAGGAGAGGTTAAGGATGTCCTGCTGCTTGATGTTACCCCGCTTACGCTGGGTATTGAAACCCTGGGTGGAGTTATGACGGCGCTTATCAACCGCAATACGACCATCCCGACTTCAAAAACGCAGATATTCAGTACGGCGGCTGATAATCAGCCCAGTGTTGATGTTCATGTGATGCAGGGAGAGAGACCTATGGCGGGCGATAACCGGACACTGGGACGGTTTATGCTTGATGGCATACTGCCGTCACCCAGGGGACTACCCCAGATTGAAGTCAGCTTTGATATAGATGCCAACGGCATTTTGAGCGTCAAAGCAGTGGATAAAGGTAGCGGCAAAGAACAGAAGATAACGATTACCGCCTCCAGCGGATTGGACAAGAGCGAAGTGGAAAAGATGCAGAAGGATGCCGAATCACATGCCGCCGAAGATAGTAAGCGTCGTGAACAAGTGGAGACCAAAAATACGGCCGATACGATGGCTTATACTGCAGAAAAGACACTACGTGAACAGAAAGACAAGATACCTGAAGACCTGAACAAAGAACTTGAGGAGAAGGTTAAAGAAGTACGCTCCACACTGCAGGGCAGCGATGTTGAAGCTATCAAGCAGGCGATGCAGACTCTGTCGGAAGCGATGCAGAAAGTAGGCAGCGCTGTTTATGGACAGCAGCCACCCCCGGGCGGCGAAGCACCCCCGGATGGCGAAGCCCCGCCTGAGGGCGGTGAAACCCCACCCGGCAAAGAAGACGAAGGCACAGTAGAAGGTGAGTTCAGAGAAGTATAGCCGTTAAATACCAGGAAGGGGGCAATCTTTAAACCACCCCCTTCCTTTATATGCAGGGATTTAATAAAAAAAGCCAAAGAGAGGCGAGAACTGAATATATTAATATGTAGATAAAGTATATGGGTAAAGGGAGGCTTGGAGGGACATTGTCCCTCCAAGCCAAATTCCCACCCGTCACTATTAAGAAAAGGGATACAGGGGCGAGGTAAAAAAACTAGTATGGCTCAAAAGAAAGACTATTATGAAGTACTCGGCGTTGGAAAAAACGCCAGTGCCGGGGATATAAAGAAGGCTTTTCGTAAGCTGGCTTTCCAGTGCCACCCGGATCATAACCATAATGACGGCGCCGAAGAAAAATTCAAGGAGATAAACGAAGCCTACCAGGTTCTTGCCGATACCGAGAAGCGCACTTCATACGACCGCTTTGGTCATGCCGGAATTGATGGATTCTCCGGCCGCGGTTTTGAAGGCTTTGGCTTCGGCGGAGTAGGCAGCATCTTCGAGGACTTCTACGACTTCTTCAGCGGTGCGGCAAGTAATACGCGGCAAAGGCAAAGGCGGGGGACTGATTTACATTACAAGATAACAATCACCTTTGAAGAGGCGGCACTCGGTTGCAAAAAAGATGTAAAAATAAAACGCATCGAGAGGTGCACCAGCTGCCAGGGGAGCGGCGCAAAGCCGGGTAGTCAGCCAGAGAAATGCCCTACCTGTAATGGTATCGGAAGAATTAACAGGGTTCAACAGGGATTGTTTGGCCGTTTCAACAATGTTGCCACCTGCTCTCATTGTCTTGGCGAAGGCAAAGTGATCACAGACCCCTGCAATAAATGCCGGGGAACCAGCCGGGAGAAGAAAGAGCAGGAAATAGCCCTGGAAATACCGGCTGGTGTTGATGGTAATAATGAAATACGGCTCAGCGGACAGGGCGATATTGGCGAGAGAGGCGGCCCACCGGGTGACCTTTATGTGGCGATGAACGTTTTACCGCATAAACTCTTCCGCAGGGATGGGAATGATGTTCTCTACGATTTGCCGGTTAACTTTGCCCAGGCGGCTCTTGGCACTGAATTAGAAGTACCTACCCTTTATGGTAAAGAAAAAATAAAAATACCAGCTGGCAGCCAGGCGGGAAAGGTCTTTCATCTCAAGGGTAAGGGCATACCTTATCTCCGTCGTCATGGAAAAGGTGCCCAGCTGGTTAAACTGCTGCTGGAAACTCCGGAGAAACTGAACAAAAAGCAACGAAAGCTATTTCAGGAGCTGGCTGAAAGTTTCACTTCGGATAAATAGGGAAAATATTCGGTTAAACAAGCGGCTATTAGACTTTGGCACGCCTACGACGCTTGAAGAAAGAAAAAAGCCTCCACCTACGCCCCGATAATTCGTGCCTTCCCTTGGCTCCCAGAAGTGCGGTTATTGTCTGGCGGGTATCGGCGCTGTTGTAGAGGATGTGATACATTTTTTCCGTGATCGGCATTTCCAGTTTCAGGCGTTGGGCCATATCCCAGACGGCGGCAGTGGTGCTTACTCCTTCGGCTACATCGCGCATTGAGGCCAGAATGTTTTTAAGATTATGCCCTTTTGACAATTCCACCCCAACATAATGGTTACGGCTCAGTGGGCTGGCGCAGGTAGCTATTAAATCACCGAGGCCGGATAATCCGGAGAGGGTAAGCGGGTTGGAACCCAGAGCAACGCTGAGAGCTGCCATTTCCGTTAAGCCCCGTGTGATGAAGGCGGCTTTGGCATTGTCACCGTAGCCCAGCCCATCAATCATGCCGGCGCCAATGGCGATTACGTTCTTCAGGGCTCCGCCCATCTCTACCCCGATGATGTCATTATTTGTATAAATTGAAAAATTGGGTGCGGTTAGCAGTTTCTGGGCCTTTATAGCTATGGTATTATCTTCTGCTGCCAGCACTGTTGATGCCGGTAGACCCAGCAGTATCTCACGGAATAGATTGGGACCGGAAAGAATACAGATATTAGAGCGATAGCCGGGTGGTATTTCTTCAGCGATTACCTGTGACATACGCTTGTTACTGCTGGTCTCCAAACCTTTAGCGGCGTTTACAATAAGCGTTGATTCTTTAAGATATTCTTTTATTATTTTTAAATTTTGACGTATAGTCTGTGATGGCACGGCAAGGATAACAGCGGCGGCGCGGGATAAAGCCTTTTTCGGGGAACTGGTGACCGATAGTTGCGGTGGGAATGTAACATGAGGCAGGCGGTGAGAGTCTGGCCCCCTTTCCCTTAACCTGATGGCTTCTTCCTCAGTCCGCGCCCATAAACTGACATTAAGGCCCTTGTTTGCCAGAACAATTGCCAGGGTTATTCCCCATGTAGTGGTACCGATTACAGCAATCTTGGGCATATATTTAACCTGTGTTTCCAGCTGGAATACCGGGAGTCTTAAGCTTTGATCTGATATTGATTGAGTCGGACACTAAGCTTTCTGGTTGAGTTTGCGTTCATCGCCAGATAGTAATCTTTTGATGTTATCCCGGTGGACAAATATAATAAGCAAAGTGCCAATAAGGGCATAACCGAGATATTCAATAGGTAGATTGTAAATAATGGTAAGCGGTATCAATACTGCAAAGACGCCTACCACTCCGATAATTGAGCCTAAAGAAGCAAAGCCACTTAAGCCGGCACCTATAATTACGGCCTCGCCACCCAGCAACCCAGCTATTGGGAAGAGGGCAATCAAGCCACCGATGAAGGTAGCTACCCCCCTGCCTCCTTTGAATTTAAGAAAAACCGGCCATATGTGCCCGACGACGGCGGCTAAACCGGCAAGAACCTGGGAAAGTAAGCCCAGTCCGGAGTTGCCTATTATAATATAGTCATTGCCGATTATAAGACCGGCAACAACTACCGCCAGAGCTCCTTTTGCTATATCCAGGCCGGCTACCATGAGAAAGGCTTTACGACCCAGCGTTCTCAGGACGTTGGTGCCTCCAATCCTGCCGCTACCGTAATTCCTGATATCAATCTTGGCTTTTCGCCTGCTTATTATCAATCCGAATGGAATAGAGCCTAAAAGATAACCGATAACGATTACCAGGATAAACTTGGCGATTATCATTTTTCACCCCTGGTTTTAAATACCAACTGCAGCGGCGTGCCTTCAAAGCCAAAAGCCCGGCGAAGGCTGTTTTCAAGATAACGCTGGAAAGAGAAGTGCATAAGATGGGTATCATTAATAAAGAAGACAAAAGTCGGCGGATTTACATCAGCCTGGGTGGCATACAGGAGCTTCAGCCGTCTATTGAACTTTTGTGGCGGGTTGTGAGTGGATACCGCCTGTTGGATAACACTATTAACTTCGGCGGTAGGTATGCGTTTAAATCGCTCCTGATATACACCAAACGCCTGTTTTATAACCTTATCTAACCCTTGCCCCAGCTTTGCCGAGATAAACAGCAATGGCGCATAAGGCATAAATTTAAACTTGCTTTTTATATATTTGGTGCACTCTTCTTTTGTTAAACCTTCAGATATATCCCATTTATTAACCAGCAATATAACTCCCTTTGACGCTTGCTGAATATAACCGGCGATGTGCATGTCCTGAGCTGTAACCAACTCGGTAGCATCCAGCAGCAATAAAGTTATATCGGCGCGGTCTATTGCCTTAAGAGTACGGAACACGCTGTAACGCTCAATCCCGGTTTCTATACGTCCCCGCCGCCTAATACCAGCCGTATCAATAAATAACACCCCTTGTTCGTTAAAGTCAAGTTTCGTGTCTATGGCATCGCGGGTGGTGCCGGGTATATGGCTGACAATAGCCCTCTCTCCACCGGCAAGGGCATTAAGCAGCATTGACTTGCCCACATTGGGCCGACCGACAATAGCCAGCTTCATAATATCAGGTTTGGTTGTTGCCGGAGGCACTGCCGGTAGCAACAGGGATATTTTATCCAGCAGTTCGTTAGTCCCCCGCCCATGGTAAGCGCTGATTGGCAGTGGCTCGCCAAGCCCCAGGGTGAAGAACTCCACCGATTCGCTTTCCAGGCGGTCGTTATCCGCCTTGTTAGCCACTAGTAGAAGTGGTTTTTGAGATGTGCGCAGCAGGTCTGCAATCTCCAAGTCGGTGGAGGTAATCCCGTCCTTTACATCGATAAGAAAGATAATTACATCGGCATCAATTATGGCGGTTTTTACCTGCTCATTTACTGCCTGGGTTATATCAGAGTCCGCTTTAAATTCAAGGCCGCCGGTATCCACCAGGGTGAATCCGGTTCCCTGCCAGCTGACATCGGCAAATATACGGTCGCGGGTTGTCCCCGGCAGGTCGGCGACAATTGCCAGCCGTTTGCCCGCCAGGCGATTGAGCAGGGTAGATTTACCCACGTTCTGTCTGCCGATTATAGCCACAATCGGTTTTGGTGCATTCGTTTCCACTTCAGACTCTTCCTGACCCGAATTAGTATAGTGGGCTGTTTTCAAAAATATCTTCTCCTGATGCGGTAATTTACAGTAGATTTATATTATTTTTCTTTGGCGAGAGGGATGGTCAATACCTCATGTGCCAGCTTGACGCTGGGCGGCTCTACTTCCGTATGGGCAACCCTCTTCATTTCACCGATTAGTTCCCTGAACTGCTCGGCGAAGGAGTTGTATTCAACGACAAACCTGTGGTATTGCTCGAGTGTTTCTGCCGGCAAAGCTATCTTCTGGGCAATTTCGTAGAATTGCTCCACGAACTCATAGTAGAGGTTCGTCATAAGCCACAGTTCGTTCAAGTAACTACGGAGGTAAATTGTAAAGCGGCCTGTTTTGGTGTCAACCTCCAGCCGGCTGGTAAAACCGGAACACCAGGTGTTAAAAACGCGCTGTGACATATCACAGGCTCTGGCCCATTCCCAGAGCTTGTGATCATCGGCCTTGAACAGGCTATCTATTATGACGAAGATAGACAGGGAAGAATCGCCCATAAAACGGCGGTAAAAATAACCTGCCATCTGCCTGAGTTTCTGTGATCCTTTTTCAAGCTCTTTCTCCCTGGCGCCAATTACGGCAGTCACCAGGCCAATGATGAGAACAATGCCAATGATGGTGGACAGGACTGCGATTGGCCATTCATAGACATAGCCGGTGATGGCAACCGCAGATATTATAATCAATGCCCAACCATGATAGACTATGGCCTTTAAGACTTTCATAACTCCCCCTTTAGTATCCGGGCAGCGGTATCTCCAAGCCGCCCAGTATTGAGACGAGCAGTGCTTTTGTCAGGTGCATCCTGTTCTCAGCCTGATCAAACACGACAGAAGCCGGGCTGTCAAGGACGCCTTCAGCTACCTCTTCACCGCGATGTGCCGGTAAAGGATGCATAAATATGGTGCCTTCTCTGGCCAGGGCAAGGAGCTTGCTGTTCACCTGGTAATCGGAAAATATCTTGCGTCGTTTCTTGGATTCTTCCTCCTGCCCCATACTTGTCCATACGTCTGTGTAGATAATATCGGCATTTATAACCGCCTGGTTCGGTTTTTCAGTTACAACTATCTCGGCTCCGCTATCAATAGCATAGCCTCGAGCCGTTTTCAGTATCTTTTCATCAACACTATAGCCTTCAGGCGAAGCAATCCTGAAGTTCAAGCCGACGAGTGAGGCTGCCAGTAGCAGGCTGTTGGCGATGTTGTTACCGTCACCGACATAGGCCAGGGTTAAACCCTTAAGCCCCCCTTTTTTCTCATAAATGGTGAACAGGTCGGCAAGTATCTGGCAGGGGTGCTCC
>DAOVXW010000001.1 GCA_030635945.1 Dehalococcoidia bacterium | reverse complement strand
GGCCCCAGTTTCGGTTTCTTCCTCGGCCCCAGTTTCGGTTTCTTCCTCGGCCCCAGTTTCGGTTTCTTCCTCGGCCCCAGTTTCGGTTTCTTCAGCTGAGGAATTTTTAGTTAAACTCATAATTGTTCTCCTAATAATTTAGCCGGCTTTCTCGCTACGAAAAAGGGACCTCCAAATGAAAGCCCCTAAATTGTTATCAATTACCTATAAGGCCTATTAAACGATAAGGTCCATAGAAGTGAAGGCATCGTCGAAAAGACGAGTCAAAGCTTCTCCGTGGTCTACCCGGAAGGCTTTCGCTCTACGAATTACGAAAGCCTCAATGGCTTCATAAGAGGCTGATACATTGATATACCGGCGTAAAGCCCACTGTTGATCGAGACCAATAATACGGTTCTCAGGTACAACCGCTGCATCCACCAAAAATACTCGTGGAGGACTCAGGCTTAGGTTGTCGATATTGAACAAAGTATCGATACGTTTGCTTTTCGGGTCATCCGTTTGCACATTCGGCTTGTTGGTACGGTTCTCGATGGCCAGTGCCGTATCGATAGTACAAACGATGTTGGTAACGGTCATTCTCTGGTAATTATCCCGTAGATAGTGCACCCAGGCTTTCTGGGTGATATTCCCGGTAGCTACAATGAGGGCGTCCAGCGTATCTGCCTGAAATATAGGTAGGGCAGTTAAGCCTAAATCGGAGTTACCGTTGAAGACATCATTCAACTGGTTCTCTACCATACGCACCCGCTCACCATAGGCTTGGCGGCCCATAACGGTATTGACCAAATCAAACGAAGTGGTCGCCAGGGCCTGTTCAGATACGATAAGGCCAATAGCCTTGGTAGGGATTGGGGTAGTACTATCTGCCGCGGTGATAGAGACCATGGCAGGCGGTTCAGCTAACTGAGCCACAGACATTGATTCGGAGCCTTCAGGGGCCGTTAAATCAATTCTAGCCCGCTTAAATTCCGGGGCATTGACCGTCTCGGTGCCGCCTATCAGGCTTTCATAGCCTTGAAAAAAGTCCCCTTTGTTATCTTCCAGGGCAGCTGCAATGGTTTGCAGAATAACTTCAGGAAAGAAGAGGCGCCCGGCGGGGGTAGTGTTTCCGGTACCATCCGGGGACGTAATAGCTCCGGCCTGGACTTTTACCCCGTTAAAAATATCAGATAATTTAGAGGACTGAATCCCCATACCCTGATCCCGGCCTATGCTCAAACCAGTAGAGGCAAGCGCCTGTGAAAGTATGCTGCCGTGTAGCTTGACATTCGTAGGGAATTTGCGTGCCAAATACTGAGATAAACTAATACCTCCAGCAGTGTCGGCAGCTGCTCTGTAATCCTCGAGAGATACTTCCCCCTCTTGCAAGGCGTCATTATCGTCTCGGAATTTGAATTTTGCAGTAAGTGACATTTTAACTATCTCCGGTTATGCGTTTAGTGTATGCGTTCGATAAGGACTTTATCGCCAGCAGCGCCTGTGCCGGTAATGATTCGAAGGACCCTCCAAAAGTGTCTTGTAGGAGCCACAAACCCAGTACCAACACTAAACACTTGAATAAGGCCTGCTGTGCCGTTGACTATAGGGGTATCGTTTGTGACATAAGCTCCTACAACTACATTTCCTGTCTGGCTGACTCCGACAGTAGCCTCGGCACGGCCTTTGGTCTGTATACCGCCCCAGCTATACCCGCCATTCCGTAATCCTGATTCAACCGTATTGACAATTCCGTCTATTTCGTCTGCTTTTACTGCGGCAATATGAGATGCTGCGGCAAGCTGAACACCTTTACCCTTTTCAAAATCATCGTATTCGCCTGCGCCAGTACCTAGGGCATCAGTAATGATCCCCATAAGGGAGACATCGACTAGCAAAGAGCGTGTAAGTGTAGTGGTACCCATGGTATATCCCCTTCAATAGGTTAAAATTACTTAATCGAATTAGCTTTAATAGCCGCTGATTCTAAAGGCGTTGCCGCCGCATTGCTAGTAGCAGAGGCTTCTTCCTCATCCTCATCCTGCACATTGGCATGCCCACCAGCTTTGTACTGTTTAACGTATTCAGCTCGAATAGTGTCATATTGCGCCAATACAGCAGACGTGTCCATAGCTGAAAGCTTCATCGGAGTCACACCCAGGGCAATGCACATGTTTGCAATGTACTCTGCAGCAATAACTTTTAAGATGCCTTCATTGGCTTCCAAAGTATTTACATTGCCTACCTTTGCATTTAATTCGGTGTTTTCATCGCGCAAAGTTTGGTTTTCGCCTTTTAGGTAAGCAACAAGACTGGTATCGTCTCCAGCCCCAGTTTCGGTTTCTTCCTCGGCCCCAGTTTCGGTTTCTTCCTCGGCCCCAGTTTCGGTTTCTTCCTCGGCCCCAGTTTCGGTTTCTTCCTCGGCCTCAGTTTCGATTTCTTCCTCGGCCAAAAGAGCTTCAACCTCTTCATCAGAGGCGCCTGAGGCTTTAGCAGCTATAGCTCGCTCAGTTAAGATTTTTCTACCCATTTCAACGTCCTCACTTAAGACTTGTCGGCCACCCGAACTAGAATTACTGGTTTTGACGAGACGGCCAAAAAGCTCGTCAAAAGAAATTACTTCATCCATTAAACCGTTAGCAACGGCATCCGAGGCAAAGAAAGTCAAACCTTCCCCTACCCTAGATTTAACTTTGTCCCGCGGTATATTACGGTTTTCTGAGACGGCATCCAAGAAAAATTCTTCCGTTTTGTCCAATTTTCCTTGAATAATTTCTTTACCTTTATCAGACAGTTTCTCATAAGGGTTGCCAAGGGCTTTAAATTTGCCTGCCCGAAAAACATGTATTTCTACCCCGGCGTTTTTAAACATCTTCACCATTTCAGCCAAAATGGCAATCACGCCAATGCTTCCGGCTTCGGACATTTTAGGCCCTGAGATTTTTTCTGTAACAGAGGCTATCCAATAAGCCGCGGAGAAAGCGGACCCGGAAATATACGTTGAAATTGGTTTGTGCTCACGAGCCGATTTTATAAAATCGGCTAACTCCCCGAGGCCTTTAACAGATCCTCCCGGAGAATCAATATCAAGAAGAATTTTGTTAACGTCTTCATCTTCGATGGCTTCTACTATGGCATTGCGAATCTCGTTATAAGACGTGATACCAAAATACCTGTTCCAGTAGCTATCCACATGAGTCAAAGACCCGTGCACCATTACGGTTGCTATACCTTTTTCTACCGACAATAAACGGTGGCGTTCTCCGTCTTCATCGTCATCTCCATGAAAAGCTTTACCAATACTGTCTTGCTCAGCAGTTAGCACTACCTGCAAGCTGGTTAAAGATCCTCCCCAGCAAATAACTTCTTTAGGTGTAATTTCTATGGCCATAACCGGAAAATACCAAGTTCTAATTTATTGTGCAAGTTTATCATCACTGGCTTCCCCCTCCGCCTTTGCGAGGAACATCCGAAGAGGGCTGTAATTGCCCCTCTTGAGTGGCGGGCGCCTCAGCCCCTCCTTCTACTTTAAAATTGGTACCTGACAACTTTGGAGCGTTAGGGTTATAAGGCAGGTCCAGCTCATAAGAAAATTGTGCATCGGTAATCAAACCAAGGCTTAGCCTACGTAAAAGGCGGGTCTCGCGCATTGTTCTAAAGGCTTCTAATTCGGCATCGGGACGTAAATCTATTGGGTTAAAACCAAACTTAACATATACGTCGCTACCATATAGCCGGCAAGCAGTTGTCAGTCCTCGGCTCATTGTGGACGCCACCGGAGTTTGCAATCCTGCTGCAACTTTCAAAAATACTAACGTTTCAGAATTAGACAAATTCTGTGAGCCCTGTGTGCGCATACCCAATATCGACGGAGGGGTTTTTAGCCCGGTGGCTTCCATATTGGCCAGGGAAGTCAACAACCCCGTGTAATCCGATTTTATGCCCCCAATGTCCTCAGTTTTAAAACTCACTGAATCAAAAGACACCACGGCGTCTTCTGGCGACATATTTTTCAAGGCCTCTTCGACTTCGGTTTTACGGGCTACCATATAGGCCAGCAATTTTACAGGGTCATTTTGAGTTTCTTTAGGGGCTGCGGCACGCAGCTTCTCAGTGTCTAAGATAGCCGTTAACCGGGAATGCCCTGACTTAAATAACACTCTGCGCATATCGGCAATAAATTCTGCTGAAGAAAAAGAAGAATCCAAAGAGGCCCGAAACATGGATGTGCTATAAGCAGTATTCAATTCCTGGTGTAATGCTTCCGCATAAAAAGTGGGTATGTTTAACGGTATTCTGTCCCCGAACCCCACTTGTTCAGGGTATTTTGACCCTTTGCCGTCAGATACCCAATCTAAAGTAGAATAGTCGACCGCTTGAAATCTGTCAGGAAAACGAGCCCGGTCTAAAACCAGCTCCATAGAGCAGCCGCCTGTAATGGCTGTCTCCCGCAGAAGCGTCTGCACTAACATGGAAATAGGGCGTTTCCTGCCAAAGCCCTTGGTGTAATTGTACAGAGTGTCCATACTGGCAATTATGTTCTTAGCCAGTAACGTGCCTTCCTCTGAAAACTCAGAAGTGCTTGGGGAATATGCCGCTACTTTGTAGCCTGAGTCGGCTATCTGCACCATGTCGAACAAAGCAGTAGAGAGGTTGCCGTTTTCCTTGGCTAAAATACGTAAAGCCTTTATTACCTGCCCTTGAGACCGCAACGTTCTAGGGTCTTGCGTTACCCACGTCCTATCAGGGTTAAGGATAGTGACCCCTGCTTTGTGCTGCGATTCCACAGTTTTAGATTTAACTGTAGAAGTCAACTTATTAGGTAGGATTATGGTCTTTATGTCGGCGGGCTGGGTCATAATCAATAAAGTGACTGACAGATAGCTACGATGATCAATCAGCCTAAAACTAAAGTCAAGTGCTATCCTTTAGCGCCAGAGCCTATCGCTACGGTAACCACCTGTGGGGCGACGCCTATTATTCTCGGCAAAATGTCATGATCGGAGGCTATTGTATCCGCTATGTTTAAATAGTTGAGTGCATGGGCATAGTGATCTGGCTCAGTTGGCTTGGGAAAACTGTCACCGCCCCCAAACTCTGTTCTTAGACTGACTTTTTTGGTAACTTTCAAATGTTGCTTTAAGATATCTACCTCGGTACTGTCTTTAGAGTAATGGAAAGCCCCATCATTATGCCGTTTCATTGTGTCTTTTAAAGTACCTGTCCGAGCCGCTTTAACAACCCCGGTTTCGGGGTCAGGGTCTAAATTTGTGTAAGCCCCCTTTACTTTGCGGTGATACTCACAGCCAAACACTCTTCCATAAGGGTTGTCTTCTATCAAAATTTGCGGAGTGGTAAAGTCCGGCCCGGCGTCCAGTACTACAGTATCAGGAGAAAAGACATCTATCAGGGGCTGGATTTGAGACACCAGCGTACCTGCCGTGGTAGACAATTGAACCATATAGATAATGTCCATATCTTTAGTGTGAGAATTTTTTCTCTTCCCTACCACAAGATGCGCCGTTTTACCTATATCTATGCCGATGCGCACTCCTGACAAAGTTAAAAGCTTCGCCTGTGCCGTATCTATTAAAAAGGCATCTGTGCGGGACATGAAAATGGACATTAAAAAAGAGTTGTGTTTATCTTCGTGAGCTATACCTAGCGTAAAATTCCTGTGGTCCTGAATAGAGAATTTGTCTAACTCATAAAATATAGCAGGTATTTTATTGTAAGCTGGTACATCGATCGGGGACACGGCGTAGCCTGAGATTAAGTATTTTTCAGGGTACTTGGCCACCCATTCCCGTTGCGTGGGGTTCATCAAATCCTGCCACAAATCTTTACCGCACTTTTGACATTTTACATAAGCGTCCTTAACCCTGTATTTAGGGTTATAAAGATCTGTTTTGTCAAAATGATCTATAGCTTTGTCATACCCCGGGATGACATAATCACTATAATAGTCGGGTGCTTGATAGACGTTACAACTAGAACATTTGACCATGTACTGCTTATAGTCAGAATCATTAAGGTGTTGGGTTACCCCATAATTTGGCACTGTCGGTGTAGAAAACCTTTGTATCACTCCCCTCAAACCTGTCACCGGGTCCTCAGGCGCGTGCTTTATCCGGGCGTTGTATTGGGTCAAAATATTAGGGTCGCAAAAATCCTCTTCATCAAATATAAGGTGGGTTGCTGGAACCGAGATTGCCTGCGTGGTACCAGTGGCACCGTTAAAATAGATTATGCTTTTACCTATCTTTCTCATAGAGGCCGATTGTACCTTGGGGTCCACTAGAGCCCTGAGAACCTGAGACTCTTCAATAATAGGTAAAAAACGGGTCTGGGACATCTTTTCTGAAAATTTAGCAGAGGGGAATACATAAATAATTGTAGCCCGGATGACCGCCGCAATAGCCGCCGCACTACGTAAAGAAAGCTCGGTTAAACCTACCTGGGCAGGCTTTGAGACGCATTTGTGGGGGTGCTGATCTGCCGCTATCTGGATGTGCATTTCATGGTCTTTAAAACTGTAAGGCCTGCCCTTTAACCTCAAATTTTTAGTCATCCAGCGGGACAATTGTTTCATTGCCGTAGACTTATCACCTAGCGCTGTTACTCTATCTAAAAAGCCTTCTAAACGGGGGGAGAGGGACATTTGTTCTCGGCTCAGGCTATTGCTTTTTTGGCGTTTAGTATGTCTGTTCGACCCCCTTGATTTTTCTCTCCTTCAAGGGCCTCTTCCAACGTTAGTTTACCTGCAGATACCAAAGCCAGGCGCTTAGACATCCCTTGCTTGGAAATCCCTATCCTGGCAGCCCAGCCGGATGCTGTGAGGGTAATACCTTCTAAAGTGTAATGCTTCATTCTAACTCCTCGGGTTCAAGGCTTTCTTCCCCAGTCAGATATTTTCTAAACAACCCCACAAATTCGGGGCACGGGCATTCCTCCAGGGCTTGCTCGAGGGCTATCTCTACCCGCTGAAAATCCTTATCCGTACTTAACGCCTCTTCAAATTTTTGTAGCGTAGTTAAAAGCTGGGTACCTGAGGTTAAATAAGATCGAATATCTCTTGATTCTGTGGCCTGTTTTGGGGCTCCGCCAGGTTCAAATAAATGTCTACGCAATTGCTGCAATAAAGCTATTTGAGAAAAGACTTCTTTACGTATATCTAGTTTTCCCCCGAGAAGTTGGCTATCAGCCTCTTCGTAGGCACGCTCAAGCTCTTCTGCAGACATTTCAGGGGTGTCATCCTCAGTTACGGAATCTTCGAAGTCTTTAGACATGTTACCTATTAGACAAAGGTATAAAACCTTAGATTTTAAAGATAAAAAAGAGTTTTGTCAAAAAGTTGAAAACGGCCTGAAGGTTGCTAAGGCAGCAACCTTCAGGCCGACGCTTCTGCACAAAATCCTAGGAGGGAGATCTGCCCAGTCACGACGCCCCACAACAGACGCACCGATAATCCTATGTACCGGCGGCTTATTTGTCAATGCGGGCTTTTTCATAACAGGCCAAACTACAGGCTGCGCTACAAAAAACATACTTAATATTATTTCGGCCAACCCCTGTTTGCCAATATAACGAAACCGGCAATCCTCTGGCATCTAACAACACAGAGGTATCACAGTTCTCACAGGGGGCGCTATTTACTGGCACTTTTAATTTTCTCGGCATATTTTCTCATAAAGTATACAGTCTCTTTATCGAGGCTTTTAAGCACCTCAACAGCCTGTTCCTCACTGTACCCTTCATCCCCTATTTCACAGGCAATATTTAACACCGCCGAAGCTCCAGCATAAAAAGCCAATTTCATTTCACTGACCTGGGTATGGTGGGCCTTTCTTGCAATAACGGTTTTTCGAAAAAGCATCCAAAGAGCCCTTACGCCACCTTTTTTCAAATTTTTCTTTGTTTTGCCCATTGAACTTCCTCCTTTTTCATAAGAATTTTATGTTCAGCAATATCTTTACCTGACGGCTCAACATACTTATCGCATGGGCTTACTTCTGACCCATGGGCTTTTTTACATGGTGTTCGACTCAGCCAGCCAAAAAAGTTGCCGCCTACCAATTCCCGAACATTAATTCCATTGGTGCAGATTCCGTTGGAAAATATCAAACCTTTATAATATTTGCAGACACCTTTTTTCGGGGTCATAATCCGAACCCTCGAACGGGGCAGCTTAGTGTTAGTTTAATATTCATATTTTATCCTCAACTTTTAATAATCCGTAAAGTTTACGCTGCTCTTTCATAGGCAAAGCAAACACTTCATGAGGGCCCATAGCATAAAGTCTCAGGGTATGATTTTCCTTAATCTTACTTACCGTTTCCCTTATCTTAGCCCGCAGTTTTTTGGTATCAATTTTCTTACGGCCCTTGTTTGGGCAGGAACTCACAACCTACCTTCCATGATAGAGCCCAACCACTCCTCCTGTGGCGGAGTAAAATCCCCCTCCCAGTCCTGAAGCCCTTCCAAAAAATCTGCCTCTTTTTCAGACAGGTCTTCGAAACAATTGCGAAGCAAATATTCTACGTCTTCTTGGTCCATATCATATCTCCACGTTTTTAAGTTCAATGCACGCAATATACAGATCTAGCGTACGGAAAATCTCGAGCAAAACTTTTCTATGCTCAACAGGTATTTTAGATCCGTGTAGCTTTTGGAAAGAAGCTATTTCAGCAGTTAAGCGGTGTTTCTTGCCATAACCTTTACTTATCGTTACTTTTCTGCCGACTTGGCAAGATTTTTCGTTCCATCTGGGACCGTATAAGCGAAATTCGAATGTTTTCTTGCCGGTTTTAATGGCTTCGAAATAAACTGTTTTTACTGCTATGAATAGGGGTTTCACTTATTTGGTTCCCCACGCTATATCATCGACGTGTTTGACAGCTTCGTATTCTATTAAATCTATAACAAAAGACTCCTTTGCCCACAGGTTAACATCTATAGAATTTTTCTCTGCTTTCTGCCAAAAAGTGTCAAGGTCACTACGTAATACTCCTGTAAAAGTAACATAGGCAGAAACACCGCTTTTTTGTATCGCAAGCCAATTAGCCCAAAAAACAGCTTCATCTAGGGGTTTCCGAGTATTACTCAGCCAGGCTTTCTGAGTTAGGCCCTTTATGTTGATAGCATACAGGCATCGGTGCCCATTCAAGTCCCGTAAATTTTCTGATCTATAGTGGGTTTTTTCAGTCAACATAAAATCACTGTGAAATATTGCGTTAGGGCATTTTTTAAATAAAATACCGATTAATTCCGGCCACTGCTGCAATTGCAATGCTGGTGCTCCTCCCATAAGGTGAAAAACTTGCGCCCCGCTTTCAATAAAGGCATCAACTAATTCATTTGAAGTTTTGTTTACATGTTCACCCCATATTCCAGCGCGTGTCACATAGCAATAGGGGCAGTCCAGATTGCATCCCTTTAACTGAACTATAAATTGTATTGAATAGGCGTCAGGGTGCCCGCCTAACTTACGGGAGGCTATATAGGGGAAGCGGTCGTAGCCGCCCCCACCTTTATACGTTTCACACAAACGAAATGTCCCCTCACATAGAAGGTCCTTAGGGGCAATATCTAATAATTGCCCTTTGCTCATGGGCATAACTTTCCAGACCATATTATTCACCTTTCTTTTTACAGAAATAAACCATCCGATCGAGTGACTTAAGCTCATTGTTAGTTAAACGTTTCAAAAATCTTCCCCTAAAAGATATTTCAGAACACTGCCCCAGTCAGGGTATTTTTCTGCCCCAAAGTGAATGTGCTCCCCCTTAAATTTATCAACCCCGTGAGCCGTTCTATCGTCTATCAAATAATCCCCCGCCAACAGATTTTTATGGTGCGTCAATATTAAACGTTTATAGGCCGCATCTGGTAGCCAATGCTTTACCCAGTCAGCTTTATGGGTCCAACTTTCGGTAACGCTCCATCCGGGCGTCGACAATATATACACATCGTAATGCCACGCTAACAACCCGAATGCCTTGATGGCCCCTTGCATGGGTTTCATCTGAGAAAATAAGCCTGGTATCTCGTCAAACCGCCCACGGTATTCAATAAGGGTGTCCCCATCCTGACGTCTAATAACTTCATCCCAGTCGGTTAGAACGCCGTCCATATCGACGTATATTATTTTTGATTTCATGTTTTTATTTCCTTAGTTGATTTTCTTCCCGGTAAAAGGGCAATAATTAGGATAAAAATATATGTTCTTTTTCTTACGCCGAACAACTCCTTTATTCTTTCCGGTAACCGTTGTCTGGTCATAGGTGACAAGTAAAGGCAAACCTATCCGGCCATTTAGTAGATTCATACTAGAAAAAGTGGCCCGAAAATTACTCTGGTTGTGAGCAGCCTCCCTGGCGAATTTTTCCTTTAATTTTTCAGTAACCTGATCGGCGGTGAAGTCTACATTTTCAGTCATCAAAACTTTCTCCTTAGGTCTTCACGTATTTCCATCAAAAGCTTTCCCAATTGATTTTCTCCCTCGCCTTTACAAACTCCCCAGAACGTGTCGTTCCAAGTATTTCCCTCTACGAGCAGCCTGTCTCCAGTGGCTATCAGTTTCTCAGCCAGGGCAGTTCCGAGGGCGAATTTCAATTTCAAAATATCGCGCATTATTTCAACTTTTCTTTCATCCCATTGATTAGGGAGTGGGCAGGCCCTGCCCAAACGTTTTGACTGTCCCGGGGTACAGTATTCAAAATCCACCCGAAATCCGTTTGGGAGTTTCGCCGCCTGATAGGCGTTTTCGGAACTAGGGTAATGACGCCCTTCATACTTGATTGGAGTCAACCAGAAATTGCTAAGCCATCGATAGGGGCCGTCAAAACTTGTTATTGCGTCTTGGTTCATGTTAGTTCTCTTCAACAGGTAAAGAATAATCCCCGTCATACCGGGGTCTTAAATATATTGCGCCTTCCGGGGGTTCCCAGCCTTCTTTATTAAAAGGCTCCTTGACGCATTGGCTGGGGCTGGCCCCGTACAACTCCCTCAGCTGACCAGCAGTGATATAGTGCGTGTCACCATCACTTCTACTGGCCACATATCCCGGAACAAGGACATAAATTACTTTCTCAGTCATTGAATTTCTTTCCCGCACGCCTGTTTAATCTGGTTCCACCGACAGATTTTTATCGGGCCTTTTGTTATAACTTCACGAAGCGGCGTAAAATGTACTTCGCCGATACCTACCTGGACGTGACCTGTGTTTAGGCCCCAGATCAGCAGGGTTACCGATACCGTGATAATAAGTTCAGATAAGGGGGTCATTACGACGCTTTTCTTCCTGCTCATTAATCGCTTCCTGCAAATCGTCAGGAAGGCTGCGCCATGACTCATTAGACGAATCATCACAGCCATCACCTACCAAATCAATTGCCAGAACTGCAGAATGTTGAACCAGTCGATCGACTTTATCTTGAAGATCGGCATTCTGTTTTGTTAAATTTAAATGTGACGCTTGAAGCTGGTCAATCTGTTCCGCCACCAAATCCTGCCGGCGCAAAAAATCTGGAATATCAAGATAGTCTGGTACTTTTTCAGGGGCCTGATAAATTTCAAGGGCATGCCACTGCACCTCAGTAAACCGGGTACGGGCGTTGCATTCGCTGCATAGGACATGCATGGTTGGCGTAGCCCCTAACCCCTTACGGTACTCAGGGGTACCGCCGTTGCCGCTATTGGCTACCCAGCTGTGCTGGCATTCTTCTATGTTGTTATCATTGGGCATATTTAAATTCTCCTCTGTATTGATTTCACCGAAGGTCTCTACTAAGTGAGGGCCGGGGCATTGAATATTGTTTTCTATCATGGGCTCATCCGCCGCCAACTTTCTGGCAATTGGCAATTGGCTGGGGCATTTTCAAATTCCGGGGCTATCTGCTTTTCGGAAAACCCGGCGAGACCACAACCTATTTTGGTTACCTCAAAAGTAAGCTCCGGGTGCCCTTTGGCGTATGCAATAAAGTCACGAATATACTTTTTTACTTCTTCCAAAGGTAGAACCCTTAGCTGGCGATCTTTTGTCGGGATAGCATAACTGTTGCCCGTGGGCCCTACCCCTACACCGTATTGAGCTGCGTGATTCTTTCTCGCGTAAAGAGCCGCCCCTTTGCCGTGTCGACCCGCTAAATTACTTCCAAATACAAAAATCATGGCCCGTACCACATATCATGTGACATGGCAGTCTCCCCGCAAATGCAAGAAGCTGTGCCGCCGTTTTCATAATTAATCCACGGGCCACTTTGAAAATCATGTGCGCAGATATGCTTGACACAAGTAAAGGCGTGCTGCCAACCCTTTTGGCTGTTGTGGGGGCAAGTGTCTGGGGTGCAGGTCACTTCTTCCCGGCAGGGCTCTTTGTTAGCGCAAAGAGGCGGGGGGCAAGCTGCAACTGGTTCCCTCTCTTCTGGGCTGTCGACCGTCATCGTATACCCGCAGCATTTCGGCCAACCGGTTTGCATACATTGCCCAGAGTCAACTTTTTGGGTTCGGCCACACTCTTTGCACCAAACCTGCCCGCGGGAAAGAGAAGGGTGACAGGTTGCCAAGTTTTCGTATAGATCAACCACTGTCACCTCTCCTCAACCGGTGGGACAACTTCAGCCAATTTAATTGCCCCTGCAGTTGTACTTAAGCACAGTTTAAATTTATGAAAGGCTTCAGGGGCCGGGACTACATAAAGCTCAATGTGGTCCATAGCTTTTTGTAAATTGTTTATTCCGGTTTCGAGTTCCCTTAAGGTTTTCTCGCCAGCGAGCAATTCCCTTGCAGCCTTTTCTATGCGTTGGCTTCTATTCATGCGCTTACTTCCTCTCCGTGTTTAGGGCAATAGGGTTTAATGCACTCCCCGGCCTCGTTAACAATAATCAGCCCGCACCCTTCACACAAAGCTTCCCAACCGTTTCCGGGCTCCAGTTTTGCTCCGTCACCTAACCCGGCCAGTTCTTTGAAGTCTTCGCCGAATAGTTCTTCGCTACATTGTTTGCAAAAATCAGCCATATCAGCGCCCTTTTCCGACGTTGCACCATCGGCAAGTGCCGCCCGGAATTCCGATTTCACCCACCCCTTTGCAGACAGGGCATTTACTGCCCTCCTTCGTAGCGTGTTGATTGAAAGGGTCCGGCGCAGTATCTTTGAGCGCATGAATGGCGTTAATTGAAACAGCTTTGTCTTCCTCCGGGCCAGGCAATGAACGTATTGCAAGTTCCATGGCATCCAATTCTTCGAGGGTTTCTACCCCGATAAAATCCATAAGTGCCCCGCGGAGTTTGGCTACCGCCTCTTCCGCTGCCCGCAAGGGATGCTTTTCACATATCTTGATGTGAGATGTTAAAAGCTCGTGCTTAGCTGTCGGGGTGCCTTCAGGGTATTCGTGGCCACAGTAAACACAGGTGACAACACTGGGCTCGTTTTCAGGGAAAGCTTGTGTGACCTTGCACCCTACAACTTCCCCGTCGTCAGCAACTTTTAATTCCAGAGGAACCTCAGTGAAATGTCTGAAAAGCTGCAAAGCATCGTCGCTTAGTCCGGCGTCTCCGCCTGTTTCTACTAGCTGATATTGGTCTAGCGAGGCGTGGACATTAATTGTTTTGGCCATGTTTATCCTTAATAGGTATTACCATAAATTTTCGCTACACAGCCCAAAGTTTGGGCTATCTATAAGCGCCTGCTTAATTCGTTTCGCATATTTAAAAGCTTGTACTCTATTGAGATATTTGCCGGTATGCGTGTAAAAACCTTGATCATCTGCTTTTACTCCTATTTTATTTTTCACAGGACGGATGCCTAATTCTTTAAGATAGTGAAAACAGTCACTGTGTCGGTTTGGTTTTGGCAGCATGACAATTACCTTGCTGTTTCGAATTGCTACTCCGACAATCACCTCTAATTCCCCCGGGTCTCTGGAGTAGGTTGAAGGATTGTAGGCTCAGGGGCTTTTCGATCGATCGACTCCACCGCAGCAACAGCTAAAGCCGCAACCTGTATCAGTCGGTGTCGGGCCTTCCCCTTACGGCTACCCATCGAAGACAGGGCTCTGGCCGAGACGGCGTAATTCTCAACCAAGTATAAAAACTCCCCAACCGTGTATTGGTCGTCGTGTTCTGGGCCACCCCATTTTTCGTCTTGGTGAGCACGTTCGGCGACGACTTCAAAATGGACAGGGCTTATAAAACGGCTTTTACCCTCTGCCGAAGCGTTGATCGTTTCTTCCATCGAAGCGTTGATCGTTTCTTCCATCCGCTGTAAATACTTTCTGCCTTCTGGGGAGGCTGAATAACTCGGCCTTAACGTTTTCAGCAGCTCCCTCATGATTTCGGCCAAAATCTCTCCCGGAGTTGCGCCTCGGCTTGGAGGCCCGGGCGGGGGGTCAGGCCTTACCGCGCCAACAGGAGGTGGAGGGTTGCTACCTTTTTTCATATTAATTACATCCGTTCAATAGTTTAAAGCTTTTTAAATCCGCATACGATATGTTGGGAATCTAGAAGCTGCTCTTGAGTGAGCCTTACGGGCTGCTCGGGTATAGAGCTTGTTATTTCTTGCAGTATGAGAACCTTATCGTCGTCGTATCCAACACAAACTAATGCGGGGGTTGTCTCGCCCCGGAACTCGTTTTTGAAAAGGGTTCCGCGAATGATTTTGTTGCCTAGTTTGTCGAACATTTTAACCCTCCTGTAGCCTGTTCTAATTCCCTAATCATTATTGGGTGCATATAAATGGCGCCACCCATTATGAGGGGGTCTGAGGGTTTCTCAGTGGGCTGTTTTATCCAGGGATTACACGGGTTCCATTCAAGAACCTTATCTAACCATGTCTTTACTGGCGGTACATGAACACAGAGCCAAGGCACAGAAAATATTTTCATGCCATTAATATAAAGCATCTCAATTATGCCTGCTTTTAGCTGCTGCTAAGTTAGCTTTTTTCACTGTAGGGGCCAACTCCTCTGGGGATTTGCATGTCACCTGTAACAATAACGTGTCAGAAGTCAGGCCGGGCTTCTTCTCAAAAGAAAACCCGGCCTTGTCAAGATGCTTTTTAAATATCTTGAGCTTCCATTTATCAATAGCGATACCGGCAATCACAGCTCTACCACTGCTCCACTTTAGGCGCTGGGCCACCTAAAAAAGGTTTTTCGGCCTTGGCCTTTTTAGCTGCCTTGACCAGAACCAGGCGCTGGTCGTCAACACTTTCCCATTCAGGCACTTTGCCGTCCTTGCCCATTTTGGCCTGCATAGAAATATGCGTGCAACCGGTCATGTAATGAGTAATGGCCACCACTATACCTTTATAGCCGGTAATGGTGTCTTTTACTTCGTCTCCGAAGTCGAATTTGGTGTTAATTTGCATGATAAATTTTTCCTGTTGGTTGGTTAAAAAGTTGGGGGAGAGGCTAAGTGTTTACCCGAATATCCAGAGTATTAGGTTAGAGAGGGCTCCGCAGATAAAGAAAATTACGCCAAAAACCATAAAGCCCAGGGCTTTGTAATTTTCAGAACTATCGATATATTTACCATAACCAAACAGGCAACTACCTATTACTAAAATTATAATGTTAATGGTTAATCCCATTTTTGTATCTCCTCATGTAAAGGTAAATTAAGTTAGATGCAGGCCCAGCATGCTGCGGTCCATAAAGCTCAGTTCTTCGTCGCTGTCCATGATCCGGCGGAGTTCGGCTTCCCCTCCGGCAATGCCTGTGACTGCCGCTACTACATCGAGTTTCCCTTTAGCGTTGGCGTCGTTCAAGGCTTGTCGGATTTGGGTGTCCAGTTCTGGGTCGGTGATGCTTCTCATGGGTTTCCCTTCTTCTACCTGTTAATTAAATTTGGGGGCGGTAGTTTTGATGCGAGGCTTTGCCCGGGTTTAGCTCGCAAACGGTGACACCTACCCCCATAGACGCTTAGCGCCTATCTTCCGGCTTATGCCGTGAATAAGATGGGAAAGTAAATCACACAGTTACGCGTTTGTCAACAAGTTGGTTTTCGTAAAAAGTGAAATTTTTCGCGCGGGACCTATAGGCTCTTATTCAAAATCTGGTGCTCGACAAATTGGGGGTGGGGGTAATGAGAATGCTTCTCATTCACTTTATCATTCTCATTTATACTATTAGATTACCTAATGATCTTACACTGTGTAATTAATCCGTATAGTGTCTCATCCAGGGCGCATGCCCACCCCTTGCTCATCGACAGATTACTACCCGCCCCTATAATAATCCTACTCCCTGTAGTCTAACACGGACCCCCTGCTAATTGTCTTACATTATGTAGTCTCTCCTCCCTTCGATTGATCAAATAGTAACCAATATCAGGCCTTTGCCCAGGAAGGCCTCCATGTGCCCTGCTACTCGATTACCCGCCTACCCCTACCCATTGTATTGCTATAGTGCAGTTCGTTGCGTGCTGTTGAAATCGCCCTATTTGAAACCCCTAAACCGTTGATATAGCTAGCTATAATAATTACTACAAAATTAGTTAATACAGTGCTTTACATGCTGTATTAACTACCTGTACAATCAGAGTCTATCTACACACACAGGCGCGAATATGAAAGCTTTACCCACACTACCAAACGGTGCCACCATCCTCGCTATCGATTATCTTGCTGGGGTTGTGCTAGCCGTTAATGAAGGCCTCCACGACCATGAATTCATCACTTGGGAATTCTATCGCGGCGACTTAGCCAGCACTTCTACTGGCTATTACTACGGCGTATATTTAGACGAAGCCCGAGAGGGTTATGCCGAGCGAGTAACCAAATCTCTCACTAAAAACGCCTATCCGGTAAAGGGCTAAGCCATGAAAACAGTCTCTTACACGCACCCCACCCAAGCCAATCTATCAGGCCTGTATATCCTAACTAACCTAATCGGTAGCGACTACGCCCGCATCGAGCATCCAGAAACGGGCGCATGCCTGGTTGTACCGGTTAATCAATGCCACATCCTTTACCCTTCACAAACCATAAGGTAACCATCATGTCACTAGCATCCACTTTACAACACGCATCACAACAAGCTCACAACCTGGAGCGCACCACCGACCGCTTGCGTATGATAGCGCACTGGCTGGTAGAAGCACATGATAATCCGAGTAAGGCCCCGCAACCCTTAGAGTTTCAAATCAAACAATTGAAAGAAATTCTGGCCCTCAATAAATACGGCGAATAGTTGATAGCGTCTAGCGGGTTGCCAATCCATCCCGCTAGCCAGTATCAACCAAAACCTATAAAGGTAAACACCATGAAAAAATCACCTAAAATTATGACAAGCCGATTTGATGGGCGGTGCAGCAATTGCCGGGCTCATATCCTAAAGGGCGAGGCTATGAAATGGGTATCAAAAGGCGTTGTTGAGTGCATGGATTGCGCTAGCTTGCCCACTCCTCAAGAAAATATGCGGGGCATTTCTCCTCTTGCTGGAATCCCTGTAACCGTTGACAGCGTAGCAAATCAATGGGCGGACGCTATGAGCTGGGAAGAAGAAGCTCCGGCGCCTGGCTCAAGTATCAACATTGATAAGCCAGCCGATATTCCAGCGCATAAGCCAGGGGTAGTGATCAAACCCTCTGAGCCGGTCAATATTATGTCACTGGTGGATAAGCATCCTCTGAGTGCTAAAACGGCTTTTAACACTCCTTTACCTACTCGTGGGCCTGACATTTCGAAACCTTCTAATCAGGCCCTTAAACCTAAGCCCTTACCCGTCATCCAAGAAATACTGGCTAATCCCGTGGGCGACCCCATGACCGCATTGCTATCAGATCAGCTAGTAACACTAGTCAATGCGATAGACAGCACGACCACAGAGCAACGGGACGCCCTGAAAGTCTTTGCGGAGATGATAGGCAGGGGTAGTGATTCCGCCTCGCGTGCGCGAATCTGGGAAGCTGTAGCGGCCTTAGTAGTTGCATAGTGTAGCGCCGAGCCCGTTATCTATTAGCGGGCTTGACGATGCAATTTCGCATCATAAATAACTGAAAAGGTATCACGTTATGGCACATCAAATAGACGAAAGTAATGGTAGAGATAATATGGCTTACACGGGCAAAACCCCGTGGCATGGTCTCGGTCAACAGCTTAACCCTGACTCTACGCTGGACGAGTGGAAAATGGCCGCCGGGTTAGATTGGCACATACAGAAACGCCCAATCATGTTTGGCGCTAGAGACGAAGACGGGAATATGATCCCTAGGGTTATTAAAAATCGATTTGCTCACGTTCGCTCAGATACACAAGAAGAAATCGGCATTGGCTCAGATCGATTCCAGCTAATGCAGCCTGGCGACACTCTGGAGTTTTACCGCGATCTGGTTGACGGTTCCCGGTTTACTATCGAGACCGCCGGTAGTCTGGCTGGGGGTTCCAAAATCTGGGCCCTGGCCAGATGCAATCTGGATCTTACAGTAGGGGATAACGACAAGCTTAAAAGCTACCTACTACTTGCTACTGCTAACGACGGCACCATGAGTACAACAGCCGGGTTTAATAGCGTTCGTGTGGTTTGCAATAACACCTTGACCATGGCAGTAGGCAACAATGAAGGTAAGGCCGCAATTAAGGTCCCACACTCTCGCCAGTTTAACGCTAACTCTGTTAAGTCTGAACTGGGGTTAGTTGATGAACGTCTGGAAGCGTTCGCCCAAGACGCAGATACGCTCTCGCAGGCTCATATCAGCGACCAGGACGCGATCAAGTACTTTATCGGGTTGTATGCCAAGGTTGACGATAAAGGCAATGTAAGCAACGAGAAGACGCTTGACCGGGTAACCTCGAAGCTGATGCACCTTTATAGAGCTGGCCCAGGCGCTGAACTGGAAAGCTCACGCGGTACGATGTGGGGTGCGGTCAATGCGGTTACTAATCACGTTGATTTTAGTACCAGGGCGCGTAGTGATGAAAACCGTTTTAACAGTGGTCAGTTCGGCACCGGCGCGCTGTTGAAAGCTAACGCCTTCAATGAGGCTTTGAAAATCGCGGCGTAGGATTCATGGTGAAACTTTTCGAGGGCGGAGTATGCGCCCTCGGTTTTTTCAAATATGTTCTAAATGAGAATGATTATTATTTACATTTACAGTTTATCTGAAAAAATAGGGACGGATTAGGAATAAAATTTTGAAAATTTTTTGTAAAAAGTTCATTAGAGCCGCGCCGCGAACAGGGCGAAAGGATCTATTTATTCACCACAAAGAGAGAGGTATTTACCATGTCTAAAACATATTACATGCAAATCAAAAAGGCTGTATTGCCTCATCTGGCTTATTGCCAGGAGGGCCTGCTGAAGCTTGACCGCGCCAGTCTTCGCGGTTACAGGGGTGAATTTTTACATGCTAGCCGGAACAGCGGTACGGATTTAGAACTATTCGACAACATAGAAACTTTGAGAGACTTAGACTGCGCCAGCACTTTTGCTTTGCGCGAGTCTAACACTCTATTTCTGCATGGCTTATACGGACAAGTAAAGGCTATTAGTCGTGTTAAAGCTTTAACATTAATGCAGGCCCTCGCTAAAAATTTAGCTTACAAAAAAGCTACATTAGACAGCGCAACAAGCTGTCATTCAACCCAACAAATCTACAAAGAAATATTGCCCAACTACCTGGCCTTAATCCCCAACAATTAACCCACAACCTGAGGTATTAACAATCATGTCATTATCTACAGCCGAAATAACTTTAAGCGCCAATCGATTATCTGAGCTTAACAAGTCAGGGAAAAGATTCGAAGCTAACCAATATTTAATCGAGCTTGGAAAATACCAACCCGCTAGCACGGTTTCAGCAATCGCAAAAATTGCTGGCTTGCTATTTATTACTACCCACAAGGCCCTCAAACAGCCCTCAAACAGGAGCAATCCCCGTGCTACCCTATGACCTCAACTCACAGTTTAAGACGTTACGCGCCTTTATAGGCCTTGTAACCTTCCTTTGTTTACTGGCCTTTTTAGTTGGCTGATATCGTGAAGCTTACCTGCCTGGTAAGCTTCCCAATATTTACCACAAACCGAGCGAGGCCCATCAAATGAAACTAGAAAGGCAACAAGTAGGAAAGGGCCCCCATACTATGTGGGCATTAAATGGTAAAATTATTAACGGGCTAAGCTTTGCTTACTTTTGCTGTAAAGAGAAAACCAAACCTAGCAAAATAAACAAAGAACAGATAAAAAGGTTTCTTGATACCGACCTCAAACCCAAATGAGAATGATTCCTATTCTCATTACCAACTTTACATAATATATTCAGTTTCACCTCGATCCTGAAATATCCAAATAACCCAAATGAGAATGATTCCTATTCTCATCTACACCCTGGCCAGAAAAATCATTATAGACCTTTATAGAAATTCCCCAGGCCTCAAACCATAAAACCCTCTAAATCTAAATAATAATCATTCGCATTTACATTATTACCCTTAACCCCTTGCCCCAAATTACCCTACCTCAAAATCCCCTCTAATTTCCTTTCTGAGCCATTCAATTTCTACCCAACCCCGCTACAGCTCTACCCGATAAACCCGCCTGGAATCCCCCTCAATTACCCTCAACTTCTATAAAACCCTCTACCAACTCAAACCCCACCATATCCTCTATATACAACTCCAGTCATGCGACAGCTCAAAATCCCTACGAAACACCCTCTATATATAATAAAATAATTATTTTTACATTATTATATATACTACATATAGGCTTTATTTCGTGTAATTCGTTTACGTGTTATTGTTGAACTTTTCGCCGAGCCTCCATTAAGTAGGCGTTTTTTCTCGCAATCGTGTCTCCAACTCGGAGACGGTATTTTTTAAATTTTCCGAAACCTGGCCCCCGCATCGATTTTTGTTCATCAGGAGCACGCAAACTAATTAGAGCCATTTACCTTTAAACCTATACGCTGTAAAGCTATTAACCCATTTTTTAATTCGTTTACGTATATAGGAGCAATTAGGCTTTTTCAGCTTTTTGTCAACAAGTTACCCCCTCCCGATCTAACTTGTTGACTGGCCTGTTTTTGAGATTTTCCAAAGTGTGATCCAGCTCACACTTTTTTCTGAGAAACCCTGATTCTTTAACCCCATTTAAACGATTTGTTTTACCTAGGTTAATGCAGCACGTTTAACCCTGCGGGAAAAATAACCTAAAATAGATTAACTTGTTGACTAATACCCCGCTTTCAGGTACGGTTTAACTCTAAATCGGTTACACATAGGAGGGAAAGGGCAAAAAAATAACGTTTGACAGTTCGGCCCCCGCCAGATACCCTTACAGGGTATCTGGCGGGGGTTATTTTCTTACACACATAGGAGTGACCAACCATGAAAACCCAGCTACCCAACGACTGTATTTGCAAGGGCTATAAGCAAATCAAACCCTTTCATCACGAGCAAGTATTTCATAGCCCTTCCAATGCTTTTACGGGTACAGAGCGCGAGTTTGTTAAAGCAGGCTTAGGCTATGCTTATGTGGATTGCGGCGACTTTAAAAGGGTTGCTGTATCTTTACCTAACACATAGGAGCGCCCCGATCATGCACTTCTCCCAGGTCAACATTAAAGCCCTGAAAACTTACGACGCGATTGAACGCGCTATAGGTTTAATAGAGAACGACCCGAAAAATACTGAAGGTGGCTGGAAAGCCTGGAATAGTGGATATGAAACCCACTTACTCAAAGGGGCGGAGAATAAAATAAAAGTTCTCCAGGCTAAACAGGATAAGGTTTACCGCAAGCTGGCAAAGGAACAGGGATGGGACAAATGGTGAAATCTATAAAAATCTGGTGGTTGAAACGTCGAGCTAAGTATCACTACATCAGGGCCACCACCTTGCCTAAGTATGTCAACTGCGGGCTTACTTTTTACCATTATATGCGCCCGGACATAGCCGCCTCAAAGTATAAATTTAATGACCTAATGGACAAACTAAAGGGGCTGGGCGAGCCTGTGCCAGAGACTAGGTTGTGAAAAGAGCCTTAAATAGGAGCAACTGAAAATGAAAGTCTGGGATTTTAGCCAACATGATTTCGCCTTATTATTGTTGATCGACGAAGTAAGCCGGGCCGTATCCAAAACCAATTCCCGTCAGCCCTACAGTTTAGGTGACAAGCTTTTTCGAATGTCTTTAAGGTTGCGCTGGGCAAACCGTAAAGGACACAAAAATTTGCCAAGCCTGATACGTCGAGCGAATCTATTGCTTGACAGTTACGCCAAACCATGAGACCATCCCCCGCACTAAAGTACTAAACCAGACACAGGAGCCACCATGCCAGACTTCGACGAAAACAATTTAGGTAAAGAATTCTTTGACCATGCCATTCTTACTGGCCCTGGCGAAAACGTTATTGACGCTATGAATGCCGCCGAAACCAACAGCGACTACACCGGCACCTATTCCCCCGACGATAACAAGCTCCGCCTCTATGCCGTTTACCGCCTCCCAAAGGAGTTG
>DAOVXW010000036.1 GCA_030635945.1 Dehalococcoidia bacterium | reverse complement strand
TGGTTATTGCCTGAAACAATTCACCCCGATGTCTAAGAGGTAAGCGAATTTGCACGAGGCTTGTGGCGTTTTTGGGATCTATGCCCATGATGAAGATATAGCCAGGCTTACCTTTTTTGCCTTATTCGCTCTCCAGCATCGAGGGCAGGAGAGCGCCGGTATCGCTACCACCGACGGCAAGAGTATCCAGGTATATGCCAAGATGGGGCTTGTATCCCAGGTATTTACCGAGGATACCCTCAGCAAGCTCACCGGGCATATTGCCATCGGCCACAACCGTTATTCCACCAGGGGTTCAAGCCACAGCTGCAATGTCCAGCCCATTATCGTTGGTAAAGATTCGGATACTTTAGCTATCGCCCACAACGGCAATATTACGAACGCCGAAGCCCTGCATAAAGAACTGACCGACAGAGGCTATACCTTCCGTACCTCAACGGACACCGAGGTTATCGCCAATCTTATACTTTCCTCCCCGGAAAAGAAGATGTTAGACAGGATAAAATACGCCATGCGCCGCCTGCAGGGAGCGTATTCAATGGTCGTTATGACAAAAGATACCCTCTATGGTATCCGCGACCACTTAGGCGTACGCCCCTTATGCCTGGGGACTATTGGCAATGGACATTATGTATTAGCTTCTGAGAGCTGTGCCCTTGATCACCTCGGCGCCAGTTTCTTAAGAGAAGTCAATCCGGGTGAGATAGTTTCCATTACCGAAAATGGTATAGACAGCCACCAGGAAGAGACGGATAGAAAGGCTCTCTGTATTTTTGAATATATCTACTTCTCCCGCCCCGACAGCACCATAAATGGACGGTTGCTTCACGCAGCACGGCAGGCTATGGGTGCCGGTTTAGCCGAGGAACACCCGGTAGATGCCGACCTGGTTATTGGCGTACCCGATTCAGCCACCGCCGCCGGTTTCGGTTATTCCATTAAATCCGGTATTCCTCCGGGTGAAGGCTTGATTAAAAACCGCTATATGGGACGTACTTTTATTGAACCCGACCAGCGGATAAGAGACCTCGGTGTTCAACTTAAATTTAATCCTCTCCAGGCTATATTAAATGACAAACGTGTGGTGCTGGTCGACGACAGCATAGTCAGGGGCACAACTACACCAAAGGTAATCAAACTTCTGAAGAAGGGCGGTGCCAGAGAAATCCATATGCGTGTCTGCGCCCCGCCAATCCGCTACCCCTGTTTCTTCGGGGTGGATATGGCTACCCGCTGGGAGCTTATCGCCGCACAAAAAACGATACCCGAAATCAGGGAATACATCGGCGCCGATTCACTCGGTTTCCTGAGCATTGACGGGCTTATCAAGGCGATGGCTCTGCCCAAAGAGATTTTCTGTCTTGCCTGTTTTACCGGTGAATACCCGGTGCCAGTACAGCTGGAGATGGACAAACTGGCACTGGAAACGACGGCAACGGACGGCACAGCGCCGGCAGAACAGCAGTAGTTTAAAATATCATAACCATATAGCTGATATTGCCTCCTATCTGATTGCAACGGTTATTTTCAAGTGTTATTATTAACTTACCAGTCATAAAAACCAGAGGTCCAATTTGAAGGAGGTTCATTATGATGGGTTGTGGCGCAATATTTGGTGCAGCCGTTCCGGGTTTCTTCCTGAGTTCCTGGTTTACCATGCTCCTTTGGGGGGTAATTGCTGACAGGCTTGCTATCCCGACTACCCTTAGCTATGTCGATGCTATGATAGTAACTATAAGTCTGTGGATCGTGTTAGCGCCGCTGGCGGTATCCGCCGGCAAGGGCAAGTGGTTTAATAAATAAGCTACAAAATAAGGCTAATCTATCCTGGAGGCAATCAGATAGACAATAAATACGCCACTGCCGGCGTCAACCTTGATACCGCCGACAGTGTAAAGGCACTTATAAAGCAGCATGTCAAGGATACGCTACGCCCCGAAGTGCTGGCCGGTCCCGGATTATTCGGCGGCCTCTTTGAGCTTAAGGGATTCAAGCGACCGGTACTGGTATCCAGCGTCGACGGAGTCGGCACCAAGATTAAAATAGCCGAAGCTCTGGACAAGTATGACACGGTGGGTATTGACATTGTCAACCACTGCATCAATGACATCTTCACCTGCGGCGCCACCCCGCTTTTCTTCCTGGACTACATAGCCATGGGCAAGCTTGTGCCGGAAAGGGTAGCCACTATTGTCAAGGGTTTGTCAGCAGCATGTCAAGAGGCTGGCTGCGCCCTTATCGGTGGCGAAACCGCCGAAATGCCCGGTATTTATGCCGCCGATGATTATGATCTGGCGGGCTTTATTATCGGCGCCGTCGAAAAGGAGAATATTATAGACGGCAGGTCAATCTCAACCGGCGATATTATCCTCGGTCTGCCATCCAGCGGCCTGCATACCAATGGCTATTCGCTGGTTCGCAAGGTCTTCGGCGATACCTCTTCGGCACTAAACAAATACTACCCCGAACTGGATAGCACTATCGGCGAGGTGCTTCTGGTACCCCACCGCAGCTATTATAAAGTGTTGAAGCCATTCCTTTCATCTATAAAAGGAATGGCTCACATTACCGGCGGCGGGCTGCCCGGAAACGTGCCGCGTATTCTACCCGATGGCTTGGCGGCAATATTCGACGGCAAATCATGGTCTATCCCGCCAATCTTTAATCTAATCCGGGAAAAGGGCAACATCAGCACACAGGAAATGTACCGCGTATTCAATATGGGCATTGGCATGGTGCTTATCTGCGCTCCCGATAAAGCTGAGCAGATTATTAAGCAACTGCCTGAAGCTATGGTTATCGGCAAAGTGTCGAAGAAAACGGGAAATTCAAGCGTGGTTATAAAGTAAGCTAGTAACATAATTAATTACGGAGGATTGATGCGAGCTATCATCAGCGTTTCAGATAAAAGTGGGGTAACCGAATTTGCCCAGGGATTAAGCCGGCTGAGTTTTGAAGTCTTCAGCACCGGCGGCACCAAAAAAGCGTTATCGGATGCCGGGGTGCCGGTAAAAAGCGTCTCTGAAATCACCGGCTTCCCCGAAATACTGAACGGCAGAGTAAAAACCCTGCACCCGGCTGTCCACGGCGGATTGCTGGCGAAACGCAACCTGCCCGAGCATATGCAGGAACTGGAGAAGAATAATATTCAACCCATTGACATGGTAGTGGTCAACCTGTATCCATTTGTCCAGACTGTGTCAAGGGAGGGGGTAACCCAGGATGAGGCGCTGGAAAATATAGACATCGGCGGGCCGACAATGCTGCGGGCATCTGCCAAAAACTTCCCCGATGTTATAGTCATTGTCGATCCCGCGGACTATGACGTTATCCTTGAAAAACTCAAATCCGGCGAGATATCTCTGGATGAACGAAAAAGGTTGGCGCAGAAGGCTTTCCAGCATGTTGCCAGTTACGATACCGCTATCTCACAGTACCTCAGGCAGGATGAGACGGGCTTGCCTGAAGATATGACAATCGCCCTGAAGAAACTCCAGGACCTGCGCTATGGCGAAAACCCGCACCAGCCGGCCGCTTTCTATGCCGAGCAACGGGTTGCCGCTGTCAAACAGGATAGCGGCATAACCCGGGCAAAGCAGCTATGGGGTAAAGAGTTATCCTTCAACAACATACTGGATGCCGATGCCACCTGGGGCGCCGCTGTTGATTTCGCCGAGCCGACGGTAGTCATCGTCAAGCATACCAACGCCTGTGGACTGGCCAGTCACCCGGATATCGCCGAAGCCTATCGCCGGGCTTTCAGCGGCGATACTGTTTCCGCCTTCGGTGGTATCGTCGCCAGCAACAGGGCGGTTAATAGGGAAATGGCCGAAGCAATGAGAAATGTTTTTTATGAAATAGTCATCGCTCCGGAATACGATGCCGATGCGCTGGAAATCTTCAAAAAGAAGAAAAACCTGCGTATTTTACTTGCCGAGCTGCCGCCGGATTACGGCAATGCACCTGCCGGTTATCTTGACTATCGTCGGGTAAAAGGAGGCCTTCTGGTTCAGGCTTCGGATTCCCTGGCTGAAAAGGACATAAAACTCAAGACTGTAACCAAACGTAAACCGACAGCAAAGGAGCTGGAAGATTTGCTCTTCGCCTGGCGGGCGGTTAAACACATAAAATCAAACGCCATTTTACTGGTAAAAGATAAAATGATTGTCGGCATGGGAGCCGGGCAGCCCAACCGCGTGGTAAGCGCCGAGATTGCCGCTAAAAAAGCCGGAGATAAATCGGGGGGCAGCGTAATGGCTTCCGATGCTATGTTTCCCTTCCCGGATACTGTCGAACAGACGGCGGCGGCCGGTGCAACCGCCATCATCCAGCCAGGCGGTTCCATAAGAGACGAGGATTCCATAAAAGCTGCCGATAAATATAATATAGCCATGGTCTTTACCGGCGTCAGGCATTTTTTGCATTAGCACGCCGATAGCTATAAGGAGAATGAAAATGTCGGATGCTGTACTGGTACTAGATATGTTGCGCGGTTTTCTGGAAGAAAGCTATCCCCTTTATATCGGCAAGGAAGCCCGAAGCACAATTCCGAACATTCAGGAGCTTCTGGAGCAGGAACTTGCCCGCGGTTCAAAGATATTTTTTCTCTGTGACAACCACGACCCCGACGACCTTGAATTCAAGGTGTTTCCGCCTCACTGCATCGCCGGCAGTGCCGAAACCGAAGTTATCCCGGAACTGGTAAGATACCCGGGCGAGATAATCCCCAAGAAGCGCTACAGCGCCTTCTTCAACACAAATCTTGAGGAAAAGCTGAAGCAACTCAAGCCGGATAAGCTCATCGTCTGCGGCGTGCTGACCGATATCTGCGTTATGCACACCATTGCCGATGCCAGAAACCGTGACTACGCCGTAGAGGTGCCGGTTGATTGTGTAGCCGCACTGGATGAAAAGACCCAGCAATTTGCCCTCGGCCACATTGAAAAAGTTCTCGGCGTCAGTCTTACCAAATTCAAGGAGGCTCAGAATAATGGCTGAATTTAAACCCTCCAAAGAATTGCTATCAGGAGATACAGCTGATATCTATTTCGCCCGTACTATTGAGATTCTGAAAAAAGAAGGGCTCAACCCGGTGGCTACGATGGAAGTATTTTCCAGCCGTGCCGGAATGCTGTGCGGCATTGAAGAAGTGCAGGCTCTTTTGTCAAAGGCTTTGTCCAGTGTCAATGGAGAGGTATGGTCTCTTAAAGAAGGTGACCATATAGATAAAAAAGAGGTCGTGCTGCGCATAACCGCCCCCTACCAGAGTTATGGATTGTATGAGACGGCCATCTGTGGCATTCTGGCGCACTGCAGTGGATGGGCAACTGCCGCCAGAGAATGCGTTGATGCCGCCGGCGGCATTCCTGTCACCAGCTTCGGCGCCCGGCATGTCCACCCCTCGGTGGCAGGTGTAATGGACTATTCTGCTATCATCGGCGGCTGCCTGGGTTGTTCCAGTATCGCCGGTGCCAGACTGGCAAACATAGAGCCTTCAGGGACAATCCCCCACGCTTTAATCCTGGTAATGGGCGATACGGTTAAGGCGACCATAGCCTTTGACAGACATATGCCAACGGGCATATCCAGGGTAGCCCTTGTCGATACCTTTATAGATGAAGCCGAAGAGAGTGTTAATGTGGCTAAGTCACTGGGAGAAAGCCTTGACAGCGTCCGCCTTGACACCCCCGCCGAACTGGGCGGCGTAACCGCAGGGCTGGTTAAAAGGGTTAGACAAATGCTGGACAACGCCGGCTTCAACAAGGTCAAGATTTTCGTAAGCGGCGGCTTTAACGTCGAGCGAATAAAGCAGTTCATTGAGCAGGAGATACCTGTTGACGGCTTCGGTATCGGCAGCTATATTTCCAGCGCCTCCCCGATAGACTTCACCGCCGATATCCACGAAGTTGAAGGTAAGCCGGTAGCCAAGCGCGGCCGCATCCCTGGTAAAACTGCCAATCCCAGGCTCAAACGGGTAATCTAATTAGAGACAATGATTAATTAAACAGTAGTTTTATAGAGCATTACAGCAATATTAGCTGTTTTTGTACTCTTTTCTATCACATAGAACCCTGACCAACCGCTATTATCCTTTCTTTTAAGTTGACATCCTTTATCTTAATGTATACAATATTATGTATATTCTGATTTTTATGATTTTTCTGTTACTAAAGGAGTGTTAGAATGGGTAGAGACAGTGAGAAAAAAGATGATACCCCAGGTGTTAACAAACAAACGGCTGTAAACACAGGGTGTTGCCAGATTTGTGCAATTGCAACCGTTGACAGCCGAGGGCAGATTGTTCTTCCCAAAGAGTTAAGGGGCAAGGCTGACATAAAAGCCGGCGATAAACTTGCCATTATCAGTTGCGAGTCCGAAGGCAAGGTATGTTGTATATCACTGGTAAAAGCCGATGACTTCACCAAATCGGTAAAGGGTATGCTGGGTCCCATGATGAAGGGGATACTTGAATAGAAAATCATATAAAAGGAGAAATGCAG
>DAOVXW010000112.1 GCA_030635945.1 Dehalococcoidia bacterium | reverse complement strand
ATAAAATAGAGAAAAGAAATAACTATAAAGGGTAAAAGAAGATATACTACATTTTGTTTACTATGGGCGTATTCGTGAAACAAAAGATATTGCCCAACATTGGGGCTGTATGCAGAGAATAAGGAATCCTCAATTATAATAGTACCGAATATGGTGCTTTGACCAAGATGCAAAGAATGGTTTCTGGAAAAAACAATGATTTCTACTTTAATGCCTTTTTCGATTTCAATAGTCCTGATTTCCTTGACCTTGCCGCCTATAGCGGTTTTTATATAAAGACCGGTAAGTAAAAATTGTAACCTATTCATATTATCTTGACACCATCCCCAGCACCACCGATTCTTCAATCTGGCGGTGGGAGATGTCCCAGTAGGCTTGCAGCAATTTATCCTTATGCGACATCATTTCAAAACCATGCTTTTTGTAAAAACTGATAGCCCAGTCGGCGGCCGCCCAGGTACCTACCAGCAGGTGGGGAGTGGCAACAACACCATTGAGATAGTTTAACAATTTACCGGCAATACCCCTCCTCTGCCATCGGGGTAGTACATAGGTATGGCGGATGAGGGTAACGTCGCTGATTCTCTCGATGCCCATTACTCCGATAAGTTTACCTTTTTCTTCCCAGCCGTAGAAAGTAATGCGCTCCATTTCACGCTTTAGCTCGTCCATGGGCATATTGGGCTCGTGGTAGCAGTCGGGTGGTATTTTACCGCTATAGGCTATGGCTGCCTCATTGATAATCAGATATAGCCTGTCTTTATCCTTTGAATTACATCGGCGAATCATACTTTATACATCTGGAATGCTGTAGTTTAGTAAATATTAGCAGTTACCGCCCCGGAGAGCCAGCTCTTTTCCTGCCCGGGGTGGCAACTGCCTTATTATCTATAGTGCAAGCGAATGGCTACAGTACAATCGGACCAGCCCAGAATGACCACCATTCATACCATTGATTGAAAAAGTAAACTTCGGGTACGATATCCACAGGCCAGCTTGCCTGCTTTTCATAGACACCGTCACCATCGGTATCAACCCAGGCTTTTATAGAAACGGGTCCATGCAGTAGAGGCGGCACTCCCGGCAGGGTTGCGAATACCTCAAATGCTCCGCAATTATTGGCTACTGCTTCAGCCAGGAAGGTATCATTCTCGCAGATTGTTATTATAATGGTATCATCGGGATCGAAGCAGGATCCCTTGATGCGTATGCGCTGTCCCGGATAAACTTCAACGGTGCCTAGGGCACTCATCGGCCCAAAGAATATGTCGTGATCGGAAGGGTCCCAGGTAACGACTATCTGTCGTATCGGTCCTGGTGGTCCCTGTTTACCCTGAGGTCCTACCGTTCCCTGAGGTCCTGCAGTCCCCGCAGATCCCTGAGTCCCCTGGAGCCCAACAGGTCCCTGAGACCCCGCCGGTCCCTGTTCACCCTGAGGTCCCGCTGGTCCATCGGGTCCCTGAGGCCCCGTCGGCCCCGCCGGTCCCTGTGGTCCCTGTGGTCCGGTTAGTCCCTGAGGTCCAGCTGGTCCTTTGGTACCCTGGGGTCCCTCAGACCCGGTACAAGCGGTTACCGGAACCAGAACAAGGGCAAGAATCATGAGTATGACAAATAGCTTGCTTAAAATTTTCATCGCTACCTCCTTTATAGCAATAGTATATTAAAATTATATTCCCAGGATAATTATAGAGTCAACAGACGGACTGCCTGTTTGGGCATGCTGTGTTTCTGAAAACAGATAGAGTTAAGTCTATAGCAGATAAGATTATAAAAAAGTGGCGCGCCTAGGGGGATTCGAACCCACGACACCCGGTTCCGAAGACCGGTGCTCTGTCCGCTGAGCTATAGGCGCCTGAGATGCTGGGGTGAGTGAAGGGATTTGAACCCTCGATATCCAGGGCCACAACCTGGCGCCTTAGACCACTGGGCTACACTCACCACATTAGCAATTATAGCCGAAAATGCATAACCCTTTCAATGTATTCCGCTTTAGCGGTATACAAGCTCAACCATGGTAACCCCCGCACCTCCCTCTCCATATACACCCAGTCGATACGATTTTACAAGCGAATGCCTGGCAAGTTGTTTATGTACCGCATTACGCAGCGTCCCCGTCCCTTTGCCATGAATGACTCTGACCTGGACGATGCCGGCCATAAAGGCATCATTGAGATACTTATCCAGTTTAAGTGATGCTTCGTCTATGGTCAGCTGGCGCAGGCGTACTTCATCGCCTACAGATGACCTGCTGTTTTTGCTATCTGTCATCAGATTAATACAGATATAATAATATTTTATCTGGAATAGAGCAAATGTTAGATAGATATACTAATTTATTTGACTGCCATAGCTTTTTATTATTAAAGCAGGTACTTGCTGTAAATTAATAACTTGTTAATAGTATAAATGTGATAATATTATACTAAAGCATTAATAATAAATAAGATGGTATTTTACTAAATATGGAGGTGCTATTATGATGTGGGATATTGGTAACGGCTGGTGGGCTTTTGGCGGAATTTCCATGATGTTATTGTGGATTGGGGTGGTTATTCTTATTATTTGGATAGCTATGAAGATTGCAGGGGGCAGTGGCAAAGAATCGAAAAGCGATGCCCTGGATATAGCCTAGGAGCGATACGCTAAAGGTGAAATATCAAAAGAGGAATTTGAACAGATTAAGAAAGATCTGAACTAATCTGGAAGGAATACTAAAGATGCCCGAGGATAAAAAGAAACGTCAGTATAAAAAGGCGACTATAAGCATAGTCGGCATGCATTGTGCCTCCTGTGCCGTTAACATAGAGAAGAAGTTGGCTATGCTGGATGGCGTCAAGCAGGCGCGTGTTAATTATGCCTCGGAAAAAGCATTTCTGGAATACGATCCCGAAGAAACGGATATCAACGGAATTAAAAAAGCCATAGAGGGCATGGGCTATAAAGCCGCCACCATGAAACTGATATTACCCATAAAAGGGATGCATTGTGCCTCCTGTGTTGCCCGTGCCGAGAAGGCACTGGATGATGTCCCCGGAGTGATTTCAGCCGGTGTCAACCTAGCATCGGAGAAGGCTACTATTGAATACATTGAAGGCACCGGACTGGTTGACTTAAAAAAGGCGGTTAAGGATGCCGGTTTTGAGACAGGTTCGGGGACAGAAAGCCTGGAAGATGTAACCATCGCCGCCAACCGCGAGATCAGGGGGCTGAGGAACAGGTTTATTCTGGCGGCTGTTCTAGGCGTAATAATAATGGTGTTGAGCTTTTTCCCTTCTTTTGTGGGAAAGCCATATCTCATGTGGGCGCTGGCAACACCGGTGCAGTTTTGGGCAGGCTTGAGGTTTTACCGCGGTACCTGGGGGGCTCTTAAGCAAAAAACTACCGATATGAATACCCTCATTGCCGTAGGCACCTCGGCAGCCTATTTTTATAGTGTGGTGGCAGTTTTGTTTCCCTGGGCGTTTATT
>DAOVXW010000042.1 GCA_030635945.1 Dehalococcoidia bacterium | reverse complement strand
TGTACAGGCGCATAAACCACTGGTTGAGGAAGAATTACTCTTTATTGCCAAGTACCCCGAGGTTGCCAGAAAGCTACTGACACTTGTTCCTTAAGTATGGCTATATACCACACGGGTAAAGTTTATAGAAGAGGCTGTCGTTTGATAAAGCAGCCTCTTTGTCTGTCCCTGCACTACTGTTATAATAGCGGTTATAAAGGATCTGGAAATGGATAATCAGCTGCTGGAAATGTGTGTTAAGCCAATTGGTTTTGTAAGCAATAAGATTAAAAGCAAACAGGAGCCGGGTTATGACTGGATGGAGGTGGTTTCCCGGGTTAAGATCAATGGTAAATTCAGCCAGGCACTGGAAGGATTGGAAGAGTATTCCCATATTATCATTATCTACTGGTTGCACCAGGCTGATGTTGCCAGAATGGCACTTAAGGTCCACCCCAGAGGGAATAAAGAATTACCTCTGGTAGGCCTTTTTGCCTCCCGCTCACCGTATAGACCCAATCCGGTGGGGCAAAAGGTTGCCAGGTTGCTCAGGCATCAGGGTAATATACTATTGGTTGAAGGGCTGGATGCTATCGACGGCACCCCTGTAATAGATATAAAGCCTTATATACCGGGTTATGATTCGGTAGCCGATGTCATAGTACCCAGATGGAATCAGAAAGAATAAGACAGTTACTGAAAAGTATACATCGGAGGCTCACCAGTGCCTACGGATTGCAATTCTGGTGGCCGGCGGAAGAGCCTTTCGAGGTAATGGTCGGCGCTATTCTGACCCAGTCGGCCGCCTGGAGTAACGCAGAAAAGGCTATTACCAACCTGAAGGCAGCCTGGGCGCTGTCGCCACAGGCGATAAGACGCTTGCCCGTTTCAGAGCTGGCGCGGATTATATACCCCTGTGGTTATTACAATGCCAAGGCGGTGAAGCTCAAAGCGCTGGCAGACTGGCTGGGGAACCACTACTCCGATGATATTGGTAGTCTTTCTGCCGTTGATATAAATAACCTGCGCCAGCAGCTTCTTTCCATACACGGCATTGGGCCGGAGACGGCTGATTCCATCCTGCTATATGCCGTCGGTAAGCCGGCTTTTGTTATCGATGCTTATACCCGGCGTATAACTAGCCGCATCGGGCTGGCGCCGGAGGACAATAGCTATAATGGCTACCAGAGGCTTTTTACGGACAACCTGACGGCTGACGCCGGGCTTTTTAATGAATACCATGCTTTGCTGGTTAAACTGGCTAAGGATACCTGTCGTAAAACACCTTTCTGCCAGCAGTGCTGCCTTAACGATATCTGCCGGTCTTATAAGAATAGCGGGTGGCTTTAATCCTGATATTCGGGGATATTTATGACCGAAAAAGATTCAGATAAGCTTGCCGCCGGAATTGTCGGGCTGATTATACAGTCTGAGAGGATTGTTGTCTTTAGCGGCGCCGGCATCAGCACCGAATCCGGCATCTCAGATTTCCGAAGCCCCGGCGGTATCTGGGAGAGGTTTGATTCCGAAGATTTCACCTATCGGAAATTCGTCAGCGATGTTGAAGCCAGGCGAAAACAGTGGCGTTTATTCCGCCAGTTAAGCCTGACCGCCGCACCGAACCCGGCGCATCTTGCCGTTGCCGAGCTTTTCCGGCTGGGCAGGCTGGATTGCGTTATCACCCAGAATGTGGACAACCTGCACCAGAGAGGTGGCGTCCCCGATGATAAAGTGTTTGAATTGCATGGTAATATGCAGTGGGTGATATGTCTGGGCTGCCATAAACGCCTTCCTGTTGAACGGATTATGGACAGGCTGGATAAGGGTGAGGAAGCTCCCGATTGCGAGGTCTGCAAAGGCATCCTTAAACCGGATGTCGTTTTGTTTGGAGAGCCGCTACCGGAGAAGGTTTTCCGGGAAGCGGTAGAATATGCCGGCCGCTGTGACCTCTTCATTGTCATCGGCTCTACGCTGACAATATATCCGGCGGCAGGTATACCTGAATATGCACTTGATGCCGGGGCTAAACTGGTTATCATAAACCTCAGCCCCACTCCTCTGGACGAAAAGGCTGAACTTGTGGTAAATGCTAAAGCCGGGGAGTTTATGCCGAAGGTGGTGCAGCGGGTGAAGGACAGCGTGGATTAGGCTGGATATGTGCTTCTATCGCTTCCGTCACCAGCTCGGCGATGTCCATAGCCTTAATTGATGCTTCGCAGCCCCTGGCTTTTATGGCGTCGTCGAACATCTGCAGGCAGAACGGGCAGGCGGTGGCTACTGTCTGAGCCTTTGTTTCAACTGCCTGATCAATACGTAATTCGCTTATCCTGCTGCCGATGTTTTCTTCCAGCCACATGCGGCCGCCGCCGCCGCCGCAGCAGAAGCTTCTCCGTTTCTTCTCTGCCATCTCCACAAGCTCTGTACCGGGTATGCTGTTTAGAATTTGCCTGGGCGGCTTGTAGATATCATTATATCTTCCCAGATAGCAGGGGTCGTGGTAGGTGATAACCCCTCCGCCAGCCTTTATTTCTAGCCTGTTTTCCCTGAGCAGTTCGGCAATAAGCTGTGTATGGTGAATAACCTCGAACTCTCCGCCGAACTCGGGGTATTCGTTTTTAATGGTATTAAAGCAGTGAGGGCAGGCGGTAACAATTTTTTTAACGCCGTAGTTATTGAGTGTTTTAATATTTTTCTCAGCCTGCATCTGGAAAAGGTACTCGTTGCCCAGCCGGCGGGCCGGCTCGCCGCAACAGCTCTCCTCGGCACCCAGTATGCCGAAATTGACACCTGCCTGTTTGAGTACCCCGGCCAGCGAACGGCTTATTCTTATACTTCTTTCCTCCAGCGCACCGGTGCAGCCCACCCAGAAGAGGAATTCAATGCTGCTATCCTCGCCGATGGTTTTTATCTCGAGACCTTCAGCCCAGTCAGTTCTTGAGGCCGTTGTGCCGCGCCAGGGATGTCCTCTGTCTTCAATGCACCTGAGAGCCTGCTCGGCCGTTTCCGGTATGGCTGCCTGTTCCATTACCAGGTTTCGCCTCAGGTCGATGATCTTGTCGACATGCTCCACATAAAGCGGGCAGACTTCATCGCAGGCACGACAGGTGGTGCAAGCCCAGATTGTATCCTGGGTTATCACATCGCCCGGCAGTGTTTTAGCCGAGCCGTTTCCCCCGTTTTTCAACAAGCCCGGGGCGGTCTCCAGCAGGTTCTGCTTCAGGTCCTGAATGAGCGTTTTGGGATTAAGCGGTTTGCCGCTGGTCGTTGCCGGACAGGCATCCTGGCACTGGCCGCAGACGACGCAGGAATAGAGGTCAAGTATCTGCTTCCAGGTGAAGTCGGTTATTCCTGCACTGCCGAATACTTCGACCGTTTCCAGGTTGATTGAGCGCAGGGTGCCCTTGGGCAGGGGTGAGCGAAAAAAGATATTGAATAGTGACGCCACCATATGCAGATATCTTGAGTAGGTGATGAATACGAGGACGAACAGTATAACCAGCCAGTGCGTCCAGAAGAAGGCGTTGTGAGCTGCCTGTATGGAATCCGGGCTGACGTTGCTGAAGAGATTGCTTAATGCCGAACTTAAAGGCGGCAGGGTGGCTCCCAGGCCGGCCGGAGGGTGGTTCAGGGCAATGCCGGTGGCTATTTTGAACAGGTGTGTCAGTGGGTGCAGGAGGACGGTAATAAGAATCACCATAGCCTCCAGCGTCTGTTCTCCCTTTAGCCTGGGGGGCTTTATTATGTAACGGCGGACTATAGCCCACAGGGCAGCCAGGATTACAAAGGGAATAACGATGTCCATAATCCAGGTGTAGTAGAAGAAGAAGCTGGAGTGTTCCAGATTTTCCGAAAGACCGAAGCCGGCGCCGATAACAATAAATGCCACATAGAAGACGACGAATACAGAGAAACCCCAGGCAAGGATAGCGTGGCCTATGCCGGCTTTATCTTTAAGGGTAATGCCCTTTAGCTGGCACCATTGACCGAGGGTGGTAATTGCGGTTGACAGCCCTCTACGCAGTAATTTGCCGAATCCCTTTTCTTTCCGGCCCAGGAACATATAGCGAATAAGCCTGGATATTCTGTAGGTGAACAAGCCAAAGGCGATAATGGTCAAAACCCAGAAGATTACATAGCCCGGGATACCTAAATATGTTGTATCAAGCGGTGACAAGTTTTATTATCTCCTTAATCTTCTAATTATCTGATTTCCTCTGTGTCCAGACCTTGGCGTCTCTTATGTCGCGGTCAAAAAGCAAGCGGTTGAAAAGCAGCTCGGTTAACGGCACTGATTGGCTAAGCTCGGTTCTGTGGGTGGCCAGCCTTTTTAAAAACGCCATAAGCAATAGCACTACAAAGCCCAGTGTAACCGGCAATCTTTCATCGATGTTCAGCGGCTGGCTGAGAAACCAGCTGAAGAATGGCAGGGAAAGCAGCGCCAGAAAGACACCGAAGGCTACCTGGCGGATGGGAGTAACCAGGTAAGGTATAACCAGAATAATGAGCCCCAGCCATGGGGACAATATTGTAATAACACCCAGGCTGGTGAAAATACCGCGCCCGCCCCTGAAGCGCAGAAATACAGACCAGTTATGGCCGACAATTGTAATTAAACCCACCGTTACCTGTACCGCCGCTTCCATTCCCAGCAACTGGGCTGTCCAGACCATCAATGCCCCCTTACCGATGTCAAAAATAGCCACCGACACAGCCAGCCACTTTGAGGCTACTCTGAGAACATTGGCAGCACCCACCTTACCGGTGCCGTGCTGGCGGATGTCGATACCATAAAACCATTTAGCCAGCAGGAAGGCAAACGGCACGGAGCCTAAAAGATAGGCACCTATACATAGCAATAAAAACTCGATAATCACAAATCCCCCCGGAGTTATAATTTGGCAGACTTATGCCCTAGCTGTCCGGCCAGGGCAATAAGCCGCTCGGCACACTCTGCCGGTACACCGGCATCACCCAGCATCGTCTCGGCATTGTTATCGATGCCGTGGTAATCACTGCCGCCGGTGGCTATAAGATTATATTTATCAGCCATTAGTACCAGAGTATCCCTTTTGTCTTTGGTATAGTCTTTGTAATAGACTTCAATACCCACCAGGCCGGCTGTTTTCAGCCCGGCAATCAGTTTTTCCGGCTGTTCGGTGGTTAGCGGGTGGGCTAGCACCGGCAGACCGTTAGCTTCTTTTATAAGGGCTACCGCTTGCAGCGGAGTTATTTTATGCCGCTCGACATAAGCCGGGCCCCCCATCCCTATATATTTATCAAATGCCTCTTTGAAGGTTTTTATATAGCCCATATCCAGCATCACCTGTGCAATATGGGGGCGGCCTACGGTGCTATCGCCTGCCGCCTGCCGGACCTGCTGCCAGCTGATATTTATATTCAATCTATTCAAACTGACAATCATTTCCTTAGCCCGCTCCAGCCTTGAGTTGCGAGAATCCGCCAGTGTATTTCTAAGCCTTGGATTTTCAAAGTCCATAAAATAACCCAGAATATGCACTTCACTGCCGGGGGCGTAGGTGCTGATTTCAACGCCGGGTATAACTTTCAGATGAGGGAAGGCACTAGCGGCTGCCAGTGCTGGCGGGATGCCATCTGTATTATCGTGGTCGCAGATGGCAATAGTGCCCAGGCCGAGCCGGGCAGATTTTTCGACAATTTCCTGTGGGCTGAATCTGCCGTCGGAGATAGTGGTATGTATATGCAGGTCTGTTTTAGCTGTCA
>DAOVXW010000008.1 GCA_030635945.1 Dehalococcoidia bacterium | reverse complement strand
TGTCGTCTTTATCGGCATGGTAGACTACGACGAGCTCCCCCGTTATTATAAAACCGCCGATATATTCTGCGCACCGGCAACCGGCAGGGAGAGTTTTGGCATTATCCTGCTGGAGGCTATGGCACTCGGTAAACCGATTATCGCCAGCAATATAGAAGGTTATGCTGGTGTTATCACAAATGGCGAGGAGGGATACCTTGTTCCGCCCAGGGATGACAATGAATTAGCCCGGGCGCTTATGACGCTTATAAACGATAAATCATTAAGACAACGGATAGGAGCCAGAGGTCTTGTTACCGCTCAGGAGCATGACTGGAAAAGGATTGCCAAGAGAGTGGTTGATTATTATATAAAGATATTCGGTCAGACCTCATTCCAGAAAGCTCCTCCGAAATACGAGGCTATTTCAGCTTCTGTTTGAGCGATTACTAGTTTTTTCAGGTAAATGTAATTTATGTTGGCTTTAGCACGATTTCGTAAAACTTTGTCCTACTACTTTACCGATCCGGTAGTTAAGGTATTGGCCAGGACACCGGTTACACCTAATTTTTTAACCTTTTTTAGTCTTATTCTTGCCACCGGTGCGGCGGCATTGATAGTTAGAGGTAATCTTCTAGCCGGAGGTTTTGTAGTTCTTGTAGCCGGTTTCCTTGACATGCTTGATGGAGCTCTGGCACGACGGACCGACCGTGTTACCCGTTTTGGTGCCATACTAGATTCTACCCTCGACCGATTAGCCGAGGGAGTCGTGCTGCTCGGTATCCTCTATTTTTATACCGATGAAGGTTCCACAAGCGGGATTTTGCTCACCGGTGCCGTTTTGCTCACTTCTTTGCTGGTAAGCTATATAAAGTCCAGGGCTGAGGCAGCCAGTATCAAGTGTACCGTAGGGATTTTTACCCGTCCGGAGAGGATTATCGTACTGTCACTCGGTCTTTTAATAAACCAACTGGAGATTGCTCTATCTGTTATAGCCGCCTTCAGCTTGTTTACCGCGGGACAGCGCCTGTTTTATGTCTGGCGGCAGATAAAAAAGGGAAAATAACGGGGGAAATGATGCCAGTTATTGCTATTCTCGGAGCTCAATGGGGAGATGAAGGTAAAGGTAAGGTTGTTGACCAGCTGTCTGAAGAAGCAAGTATGGTCATCCGCTTTTCCGGAGGCGATAATGCCGGTCATACCGTAATAAACCCACAAGGTAAATTTAAACTGCATATTGTTCCTTCAGGTATTTTTTACCCCACCACCACCTGCCTTATCGGCAATGGCGTAGTCGTTAACCCTTCCCACCTGATCAGTGAAATAGATAACCTTAATAATAGTGGCGTCGATACCAGCCGGCTTGTCATCAGCGATCGCACCCATCTCGTTATGCCCTATCACACCCTCCTTGACAGGCTTGAGGAAGAATCAAGAGCCGACAGGGCTATCGGCACAACGCTGCGTGGTATCGGCCCGGCTTTCACTGACAAAGCAGCCAGACTCGGCATCAGGGCCGGCGACCTCCTCGACAAAAAGGTGTTGCTTGATCGTTTGGCTTTTATTATAGAGCACAAAAACAAGCTTCTAACCAAGGTTTATGGAGCCGATCCGCTATCAACTGAAGAGGTATTCCAGGAGTATTGCCAGTACGGTGAACGCCTGGCGCCTCATATCAAAGATACGACAATTCTTGTACAGGCAGCTCTGGTTAATAATGAACTTATCATCCTCGAGGGAGCGCAGGGGGCTCTACTAGACCCCGATTTCGGCACCTATCCCTACGCCACATCCTCGTCTCCGCTGTCCGGCGGTGCCTGCCTGGGTTCTGGCATCAGCCCGAAACGTATTGATCGCATCCTGGGTGTATTTAAGGCTTACTGCACCCGGGTTGGCGGCGGGCCGTTTCCCACCGAGCTTAAAGGTGAAATGGGCAACCGAATTCGGGAGCAAGCCCATGAATTCGGTACCACCACCGGCCGTCCCCGCCGCTGTGGCTGGTTCGATGCCGTTGCCGCCCGTTTTTCCCACCAGATTAACGGCTTCACCGGCATTGCGCTTACACGTCTTGATGTCTTTGACATTCTGCCTGAGCTCAAGATATGTACCGCTTACAAATTTAACGGCAAGATAATTGATTATTTTCCGGCCGGCGCTACCGATCTTGAAAAGTGCCAGCCGGTTTACGAAGAGCTTGACGGCTGGCAGTCAGATACAACTCATATCCGGGAATTCGATGAACTACCGGCCAAGGCTAAAAAATACATAGCCAGGCTTGAGGAATCAATAGGCTGCCGAACAAACATCGTTTGCGTCGGACCGAGGCGTGAACAAACGATTGAATCCAGTCCTGTTCTTTAGCCCTGAACGGGTAAATCTATCTTGTAGTTCTTAAGTGTTTCCCGTACCAAAGCAGCCGTCTTTTCATCCGGCTCATAGAGGGGTGGGCGGGTACCTCCCACCTTGAAGCCGATGTGGTTCATGGCATATTTAACCGGTATCGGATTAGCGATAACGAAAAGGGAGTTAATCAGCGGCATAAGATGACGATGTATCTCTGCCGCCCTGCCTGTCTTAGCACTCAGGAAGCTTTCAATCATATCCCTTATCTGAATGCCGACTATATTTGAGGCAACACTGATAACGCCGTAACCACCCAGCGCCAGTATGGGCAGGGTATCGGTATCGTTGCCACTCCAAACGATAAAATCATCATCTGTATTCTCAATAATCTTGGCGATTTCGCCCAGATTACCACTGGCTTCTTTTACCCCGATGATGTTATCCACTTTACTCAGCTTTATAACCGTATCGGCTGCCAGGCTGACCACAGTGCGCGATGGCACGTTGTATATTATACATGGCAGGCTGGTGCTTTCGGCAATCGCCCTGAAATGACGGTACAGGTTATCCTGAGTGGGTTTGTTATAATAAGGCACCACCAGCAGGCAGGCATCAACTCCGGTTTTCTCCGCTGCCTTTGTTGCCTCAATAGCTTCTACGGTGCTGTTGCTCCCCGTGCCGGCAATAACCGAGCCCTGCCCGCCTACGGCAGCTTTAATTTCGGTAAATAGCTTTAGCTCCTCATGACGCAGAAGGGTCGGCGACTCTCCGGTGGTGCCCACCACCACCACCCCATCGCTGCCCGATTTCAGTAATGCCAGCGCCAGGCGTTTTGCTTGCTCATAATCAACCGATCCGTCATCCTTAAATGGCGTTACCATAGCTGTTATTAAACGTCCCATATTTTTCATTTCAGCCCTCTCGTATGGAGCCAGCCCCCATTTATTACCACCTCGGCAATCTGGACGGCATTCAAGGCGGCTCCTTTTCTTATATTATCCGCCACCACCCACATTACAAGACCGCTGTCGTGAGAAGAATCACGGCGAATACGGCCCACGAATACATCGTCCGTACCGGCAGCCGACCACTGTTGTGGATACAGGCTTATTGTCGGGTCGTCCAGTAGTTTGACCCCCGGTGCCTGTGCCAGAATACGTCGAGCATCATCTGGTGACATTGCAGTGGAAAACTCCACGTTGACAGATTCACCATGCCCGATAAACACTGGTACGCGGACACAGGTCGCCGATATAGCCATATTACCAGAGTGCATTATTTTCCTGGTTTCTTCCACCATTTTCCATTCTTCTTTTGTATATGCATTGTCCATAAAAACATCTATTTCCGGCAATACATTAAAAGCTATCTGGTGCGGGTATACATGGGGAACGGCCGCCTGGCCATTCAGTATCTGCTTCGATTGCAGGGTAAGCTCGTCCACCGCCGCCTTGCCGGTGCCGGATACCGACTGGAATGTAGTAACAACGATACGCTTTATGTGATTTACTTTATGTAAAGGGTATAGAGCTACAACCATCTGTATAGTCGAACAATTCGGATTGGCTATAATCCCATTGTGTTTTTTTATATCTTCGGTGTTTATTTCCGGTACCACCAGCGGTACCTTGGGATCCATCCTGAAAGCCGAGCTATTATCAATGACCACTGCCCCCGACTGGGCAGCTATTGGCGAAAAGTAGCGGCTTACGTCACCACCTGCTGAGAACAGGGCAATATCTACATTCTTGAACGACTCGGGGGTCGTTTCTTCAACAACAATCTCCCTGTGCGAAAAAAACAGCTTTTTGCCTGCCGAACGGTCTGATGCCAGCAGCCTGATGGACTCAATTGGGAAATTACGTTGCTCCAGGACCTTTATAAATTCCTGCCCTACCATTCCGGTGGCACCGACTATAGCTACTTTGTATCCCTTCATTTACTCCTCCTGTAAATCCAGCAGGGTGTCCAGACCGTATATTAAACCTTTCTTCTTTACTACTTCCTTTGCGGCTATCATAACCCCCGGCATATAGCACTCTCGGCTTACGGTATCGTGCTTTATACTTAGTGTCTGCCCCGGCCCACCGAGTATAACCTCCTGGCGTGCCAGTATACCGGGTAATCTTACGCTATGTATGGCTACACCTTTAACCTGCTGCCCGCGGCTATGCAATACGTCTTTCTCTTCCGGTTTACTGAAAGGTTTTTTTCTGGCTTCCGCCATAGCCCTTGCTGTTGTCAGGGCGGTTCCAGAGGGGGCATCGATTTTCAGATGATGGTGCTGTTCTATGATTTCGGCATAATCAAAGTATCTGGCGGCAATTCTGGCGAGGTGTATCATCATTATCGCTCCCAGAGCGAAGTTTGGTGCCACCACCACCCCAACATTATTTTCTTTTGCCAGGCCGTCAATCTCTTCTAGTTCATCGGCTTTCAAACCGGTGGTGCCAATTACCAGATGAATCCCCTGTTTTATAGCCACACGAACTGCCGGCATAACCGCCTTTGCCGTACTGAAGTCTATTATCACATCAGGGCGGCATTCGGTAATTATCTTTTCAAGATCGTTGGATAATGGCACAGTATCCGGGGCATTTGGTAATGGCAGACAGTTTTTCGTAGCTTTAAGGTCAACGGCGCCTGCAAGCTGCATTCCGGATTCACGGCACAGGGCTTTGACAACTTCCTGCCCCATTCTGCCTGACGCACCATTTACTACCACTCTAATTGGTGGCATAGCTTTACCCTTCCCCTTTTAATAATTCCGTTTGGTTGGTGTGGGGTGGGGGCGTTGTGGAGGGCGGAAATTATTCTGCTTATTAAACGGGCGGTCAGCAGAAGGATTACCCTTCCCCCTGTCAGCGGGTGATGTACTAACCTTTTCTAATGCAGCCCTTCTTGACAGGTTAACCCTGCCCTGGCTGTCTATTTCGGTTACCTTAACTGTAATCTCATCGCCCACCTTGACCACATCCTCAACCTTGTCTACCCGGTAATCAGCCAGTTCACTGATATGAACCAGCCCTTCTTTACCGGGGAGGATTTCGACAAAAGCGCCGAAGTTCATTAACCGGGTTACTTTGCCTGTATATGTGGTACCAACTTCGACATCCCTTATAAGGTCTTCTATAATTTTTATAGCTTTCTGGGCGGACTCTGCATCGCTGGAACCTATAAAGGCAACGCCTTCGCTGTCTATATCTATCGTCGTCTTGGTTTCCTCTATAATAGCCCGGATTGTCTTGCCGCCGGGACCTATTATGGTACCGATTTTATCCGATGGCAGCACTAGCTTGTACATACGCGGTGCATACTGGCTCAGATCCGGGCGGCTGACGGCTATGGCTTTGTTCATCTCTTCCAGAATGAACAGTCTGGCTTTCCGGGACTGGTCCATCGCCTTTTCCAGTATCTCTACACTTACACCCTTCAGCTTCATATCCAGCTGAATTGCGGTAATGCCTTCTGTGGTACCGGCTATCTTGTAATCCATATCGCCGTAGTTGTCTTCCATACCTTCAATATCTGTCAGCACGGCGTATTCGCCGGTTTCACCGGTTACCAGCCCGACGGATATACCTGCCACCGCCATTTTGAGGGGCACGCCGGCGTCCATTAGCGAAAGACTGGAGGCACAAGTGCTTGCCATTGATGTGCTACCGCTGGAACTCAGACACTCTGATACCAGGCGAATGGTATACGGAAATTCGTCTTTTTCTGGCATAACCGGCATCATTGCACGCTCTGCCAGCGCGCCATGCCCAATGGAGCGGCGACTGGCGGAGCCGACACGTCTTACTTCTCCGACTGAGAAGGGTGGAAAGTTATAGTGATGCATGAAACGCTTGGTTTCTACAATGCCCAGCCCGTCAAGCTGCTGCTCTTTCTTTATGGAACCCAAGGTGGTTACCGTCAATACCTGCGTTTCACCGCGGGTGAACATTCCCGAACCGTGAACGCGTGGCAGCATCCCTATTTCGCAACCCAGTGGGCGAACCTGTTTTAAGCCGCGACCACTGACGCGCTTACCTTCTTTAAGTATGGTATTTCTGACCTCTTTCTTTACAAGCTTATCGAACCCTTCAAATATATCGCCCTCCGAGTATTTTTCTGCCAGGCTGGCGGTAATCTCTGCTTTTATATTACCCAGCGCCTCATCCCGTGGCGCTTTTTCCGTATTACTTAATGCCTGCTTTAGGCTCTTTTCGGCGATTGTTGAAACGTCTGCTTTCAGCTCTTCCGATAATTCAACTACCGGCGCTTCTTCTTTTTGTTTGCCCACGGCTTCTATTATCTTTCGCTGAAGCGTGATTATCTCCTGGTTAGCTTCGTGCCCAAGCCTTATGGCTTCTTTTACGATATCTTCACCAACATTCTTGGCGCCGGCTTCCAGCATAATTATATCCTTACTGGTGCTGGCGACGACGATATCAAGCTGGCTTTCTTCCATCTGCGACATCTTCGGATTTATTACAAATTCACTGTCTATATAGCCGACGTGTACTGCGCTTATCGGGCCTTCGAAGGGAATTTGCGACATTCCAAGCACGGTAGAGCCACCGATAACCGCCAGCGTATCCGGGTCGTTCTCCATATCCACAGAAAGGGTGGTGATAATGATCTGTATGTCGCGGCGCCACATCTTGGGTAGAAGCGGGCGTAACGGCCTATCTGTAAGACGGCAGGTAAGGGTGGCTGTTTCACTGGGACGTCCTTCCCGACGTATAAAACCGCCCGGTATCTTGCCGCCGGCATACATCCTTTCCTCGTAATCTATGGTAAGGGGCAAAAAATCTGTCCCTTCCCTTGGCTTTGGTGCAACACAGACGGTAACCAGAATAACTGTATCTTCATAGCTAACTGTAACCGCCGCATCTGCCTGTTTGGCAAGCTTTCCCGTCTCTATGGTGAGCTTTCTGCCGCTAATCATGCATTCAAAAGAATGGGCTACTGTCAATGGTTTCTCCTTAGTTGTTTATTACAGATAGGGGATTTATTTACGGAGACCGAGGCTTTTTATAAGCGTCTTGTAGCGACCGATGTCCTGTTTGTTTAAATAAACAAGCAAACGTCTGCGTTGACCAATAAGTTTTAGCAAGCTGCGTTTAGTATGGAAATCATGTTTATTTGCCGCCATATGACCCGTTAGCTGTAGTATTCTTTCCGTCAGCACGGCTATCTGAACTTCAGTGGAGCCCGTGTCCCCATCATGAATTTTATATTTGTCAATTACGCTTGCCTTTTTCTGTTTTTCCAAATTTTACTCCTACACTATCTATGTAGCGATTATAGCATATGTACAGATTGGTGTAAAACAATTTTACACTGATATTATGTCATTATCCTCAACTGTAACGCTTTTATTTAAATTCAGCCAGCCTTGACTTGGCATCTTAAATACTCTATATTGGAAGTATAATACTGCCGTATTTTTTATCTATAAACATGGTCGTTGTTTTCCCCGCTCTGTATATCATAGAATTATTAATCGGTTGAGTTATATTTGTTATGATTGTTGGTGTATGCAGGATAAAGCTTCGTATGCCGGAAAACATGTCCCTCAAAGGCAAGAGGAGTGTACTTAAATCTATAACAACCCGGCTTAAGAATAAATTTAATGTTTCCGTCGCCGAGGTTGATGACCATCAGCTCTGGCAGATAGCGACGCTGGGTGTCTGTTCCGTTAGTAATGATAGTAGATATGCAAATGAAGTGCTGGCAGAAGTAATGAATTTTATAACAGACGGGCGGTTTGAGGTTGAGATACTGGATTACGAGATTGAGATTATACCATGCTAGCAGGAGATACTTCGGTGGACATCTCTACCTTTATTGACCACCTCGTTACCATGCCCGATTATGACGCCCAGATTGCCCATATCGAGCATATCCCTCCCCTAAGCGCCAGCTTCGCCGAACTTGATAGCCCCCTGCCGGATATCCTTGAAGAAATCCTGAAAGTAAAAGGGTTATTGCCCCTTTACTCGCATCAGGCCGAAGCCATTATACATGCGCGCCGTGATAATAATGTCATTGTGTCCACATCCAGCGCCAGCGGTAAAAGCCTATGCTATAACATACCCGTTGTTGAAAAAATACTCAATGAAACGGGCAGTTGCGCTCTTTATCTTTTCCCCACAAAGGCACTGGCGCAGGACCAGTTGCGCTCTTTTACGGATACGTTCTGCCCTCACCCGGTCCGCTATGAGCAGATTTCTACATTTGATGGCGATACCCCTTCGGCGGAACGTTCCGCTATAAGGAAAAACGCCAGGATAATACTCACCAACCCCGATATGCTGCATTTTGGTATACTGCCCAATCACCGCTCGTGGTCAAGGCTGCTGCGGCACCTGAAATTTGTGGTTATAGACGAAGCCCACAGCTATCGTGGTGTTTTCGGGTCCCACGTGGCGCTGGTATTGCGCCGCCTGCGGCGGCTGTGCCTGTTATATGGCTCCAGCCCCCGCTTTATCTGCTGTTCGGCTACCATCAATAATCCGGATAAACATGCCGGGGAGCTGGTTGGTTTACCCTTTCAACTGGTAGATAAAGACGGCTCGCCCAAAGGTGGTAAAGATTTTGTTTTCTGGAATCCGCCGACCATAGACGACGCCAGGAGTATTCGGCGCAGCGCCAACAGCGAAGCCGCCGTGCTTTTTTCCGAACTGATAAAAAATGATATCCGCACACTCACTTTCAGCCGTACCCGCCGGCTGACCGAGCTTGTTGCCAGCTATTCGAAAAAGAGATTAGCCGAAATAAGCCCTTCCCATGTCAACAGGGTAAAGGCATACCGTGCAGGCTATCTTCCGAGGCATAGACGCCTTATAGAGCACGAACTCCACAGTGGCAGACTCACCGGAGCGGTAACCACCAACGCACTGGAGCTGGGAATTGATGTCGGCGATCTTGAGGCGACCATACTTACCGGCTATCCGGGAACTATCGCCAGTACCTGGCAGCAGGCAGGCAGAAGCGGCCGGCGCAATGATAAATCCATCAGTATTCTGATAGCCCTCGATAATCCGCTGGACCAGTATTTTATGCGCCACCCGGAATTCTTTTTCGGCAAGAGCTTTGAGAACGCCATCATAAACCAGCAAAATCCCTATATATTACAAGCCCATATCCTGTGTGCCGCCTGGGAATCACCGCTTTCAAGCACTGATGATGTATTCTTCGGTACCGAAATGGCTGATCAAGCGGAGGTTCTGGAAAAACAGGGCGCTTTGAAACAGAAGCGCAGCCATCTGTACCTGTCACCATCTATCTCGTATCCTGCTCAGGATATCAATATCCGTGCCACATCTGGTGATAATGTTACCCTTATTGATACCTCGACAAATCTACCGCTCGAGACGGTTGAATTAAACACTGCCCTTTTCCAGTTGCATACCGGAGCTGTTTACCTGCATCAGGGTGAATCGTATCTGGTAACCAATCTTGACTTAACCGCTCATACCGCCTATGCTGAACCAACAAAAGTCTCCTATTACACTGTTGCCAAGGATATTACCGATTTGCATATTATAAAAACCATCCATAAAAAGAAATACAGGCGAGTGAATGTGTGCCTGGGTCAGGTTGAGGTTACCACCACTATATCCGGCTTTAAAAAGAAAGCGCAGTTCACCGAAGAGGTAATCGGGGAAATGCCTCTGGATCTGCCACCCCAGCAGTTTCCCACCATCGCCCTCTGGTTTGACCTGCCACAAGAGGTTATCAGCTCACTAGCCAAAGCAGACCTTGACCTTGCCGGCGGTCTGCACGCTGCCGAACATGTCGCCATCGCCATGCTGCCCCTTTTCGCCATGTGCGACCGTAATGATATCGGCGGTGTTTCCACCTCCTTCCACCCCGATACAGGTAAGGCTCAGATTTTTATTTATGATGGTTATCCCGGCGGCATCGGTATCGCCGAAAAGGGATATGAGCTGGTACGCCAGCTATGGCAGACAACGCTTGGCACCATTGCAGAGTGCCCTTGCCGGGAAGGATGCCCCGGCTGTATTCAGTCACCCAAATGTGGTAATAATAATGAACCATTGGATAAAAAGGCAGCCCGAATGATTTTTGAAAGGCTTTTATCCTGAAAAGATTGGAGAAGAAATGATAGTAATAGGCATAGACCCGGTAGCTTTTGCCATCGGCTCGTTAGAAGTCAGATGGTACGGTCTTATGGTTGCACTAGCAGTTTTCGTCCTCGTTATGTGGACTCTCTGGCAAGTCAGGAAATACTGGCCCGGTTTCCCACTGGATAGGGTACTAGCTCTTACCATAGTAGGTATACCCTCAGCCATAGTATTTTCCAGGCTCATACATGTTATTGACAGGTGGGAATATTATAGCCAGAATCTCGGTCAGATAATCGGCGGCGAGGGACTTTCCATCTATGGTGCCATTCTTGGAGCAGTTCTTGGAACCTGGATTTACAGCCGCTTCAGACCCTTTAACTGGGGTTTCGGTGCCGACCTGGTGGCACCCGGCGTTATACTGGCTCAGGCTATCGGACGGGTGGGTTGCTTATTGAATGGTTGTTGCCATGGCCCGGAGGCGCCAACATCACTGCCCTGGAGTATAATCTATACAAATCCTGCCTGCGCCGCCGATATATTGAACGTGCCTGTTCATCCAACGCAGCTTTACGAAATCATTTTCCTGATGTTTTTGTTCGTGTTTATTATGCTGCTCAAAGGCAAGCTTAAACCGGATGGTTCTTTGTTCCTTGTCTATCTGGGTGGTTATTCGATATGGCGCTTTGGTATCGGTTTTTTAAGAGTAAATGACCCCTTCCTCTTTGGTATGCATCAGGCTCAGGTTATAGGTATTGCTGTGTTTATATTAGTTGTTGCTCTGCTTATATACCGCCGGGTACATTGGGTTAAAGCTGCTAAGATACCGGATGAAGAATAAATATAAGCCCCGTTGGTAACTCAATGGGGCTTATATTTCCTGCTCTACAATATTACTTCAATACTCTATACTGCTTTATCCTGATGATAGTCCTAACCCATGCTAGTCGGTTATGGCATTGACAACCAGATCCATCATAGAGGTTATTTTGATATTCATATTATACTTTTCATTTAGAGAATCCAGCTGCAAACGGCAGTTTTCACAGGGACTGACGACAATTCTGGCGCCGGTCTTGATGATCTGGTCACGCTTTATTTCGCCTGTTCTGATTCTTAAATCATCCATATCGGGCTGGGCGACAAGCCCGCCACCGCCACCGCAGCACCAGCTCTTTTCCCGATTAGGAGTCATTTCCCGAAAATCAGCCGCTACCTGATTGACAATGTATCTGGGTTCTTCATAGAAGCCGGCATTTCTGCCCACCTGGCACGGGTCATGGTAGGTAAGCGGCTCCTTAATTTTACCCCCGGTAGGTTTTATCTTTCCCTGTTCTATATATTCCGCCATCAGTTCAACGATACCCCTTATTTTGAAGGGCAGCTTTTCTTTAGCCCACGCTTCATAGAGGAACTGCATCACCCGGTAGGCATGCCCGCACTC